>SHAI01000061.1 GCA_004213235.1 Parvularculaceae bacterium | reverse complement strand
TCACTTCGCCGCGACCATCCGCCGGTTGAGAGCCGCATTCTAATCACCTCACTTGAAAGGCAACTGGGAAAGGAACTGGAGAAATGACTTAGCGGCGAGAGCGCAATATTATGCATTCTCCTTCCGCCCTGCGCTTTGCACCCTGATCCTTTTACAAAGAGACGCCACGCCCGCATTTGTGGCAAAGTTACCAGATCAAAGAGGGCAACAGAACCGGGCAGTCCCAGGTCACAATGTGACAGGTTTGTGGACCCTTTCAACTTCAGGTGCTGGACTGGTTTATTGCACCGTCGATTGCCCGGCGTTCACAATTAGACTACGCACGAGATCAGTCGCAATACTATTTAAAAATCGGAACCGTTATGAATATTTCACCGTCCAAGGATGCCCGTCTTCCCGTAACGGTTTTGTCCGGCTTTCTCGGCGCAGGCAAAACAACACTTCTGAACCGTGTATTGAACAATCGTGAAGGAAGGCGCGTCGCCGTTATCGTTAATGACATGTCGGAGGTTAATATCGATGCAGACCTGGTGCGCGCAGGGTCGGAGCTAAGCCGCACGGACGAAACTCTGGTTGAGATGTCAAACGGCTGCATTTGCTGTACTTTACGCGACGACCTCCTCGCCGAGGTCAGGAAACTCGCGACAGAAAACCGGTTTGATTATCTGCTGATCGAATCAACAGGTATTTCAGAGCCGCTACCCGTTGCTGCAACTTTTGATTTCCGAACGGAAGAAGGTGAAAGCCTTTCAGACATTGCCCGCATTGACACCATGGTCACGGTTGTTGATGCGGTGAATCTTCTCAAGGATTATTCCAGCCACGATTTTCTCCGCGATCGCGGCGAAGTGATGGGCGAAGAGGACGAGCGCACTTTAGTTCATCTCCTCACAGACCAGATCGAATTTGCAGATATTGTCATTTTGAACAAAATCGATGACGCCACCCGCGAACAAGTAGACGCCGCACGGAAAATCATCCGAAGCCTAAACGCCGATGCGCGCATTGTTGAGACAAATCATTCAGATGTCGCAACAGATGCGATCCTCGACACTGGTCTGTTCGATTTTGAAAAAGCCCACGAACATCCAATGTGGGCAAAGGAACTCTACGGCTTTGCTGACCATGTTCCAGAAACCGAAGAATATGGGGTGTCATCCTTCACCTATCGCGCCCGGCGTCCGTTCGTGCCGGAAGCCATACACGCGCTTCTCAACGGTCCGTTACCGGGTGTGATCCGGGCAAAGGGCCATTTCTGGATCGCCACGCGCCCGAGATGGGTCGCTGAGTTTTCCCTGGCCGGCGCACTGTCCAGCGTTGCGCCACTTGGCACCTGGTGGGCCAGCGTGCCACGCGATCGCTGGCCAGAAGGTGAACAGATTGACGCATATACCAAACAGCATTGGGCAGAACCTTACGGTGACCGACGCCAAGAGATTGTCTTCATCGGTGCCGGAATCGACTGGCCCGTGCTGAAGGAACGTCTTGACGCGGCCTTGCTACCCGAAGACAAGGACTATTCACCAGACAGGAGATCAGACCTCCCTGATCCGTTCCCGCACTGGGCGCTGTCACATAGCGAGTAATGCGTACTTTTAAGGTGCCTTATGCAACATTCGACAAATTCGGCCCTAGATGGATCAGCGACAGGCCTTTCCCTGATATGTCTGCTGCATTGTTTGTTGCTGCCCGTTATTGGTGCTGCCTTACCCCTTGCGGGCACGCTTGCAGAAATGGAATGGATCCATAAAGCCTTGGTGCTGACCGCGCTTCCCATTACCGCCCTTGCAATAAAGCGACACCATCAGAGTAAAGTTCCGTTCTCATTTGCAATTCCTGCAATAATCGGGCTGGCGCTTCTATTGACCTCAGGCTTTGTTGAAGAGGTGCACGACTTCGAAACACCCATAACGGCAGCTGGCGCGATCTTGCTGGGCGGTGCGCATATCTGGCGTTGGATGAACCGTGAGAGCCCTATGAAGTGAACGGGTCGATGCAAACCGACAAGTCCCTTTAGGTTCCGGGCCCTTAATATACTACGCTCTGCCTCGTCCCGGAAAGTTATAGGTTTGTTTTATACCGTGATCCGTCGTCACGGACAGGCCTGTCGGACAAAACCCCGAGTTGAGATCAGCGCCAATTCAATCTGCAAATTCGGTCAGATATCAAACAAAAAGCCCGCCTGCACAAAACGGCGGGCGAGCTTCACATATTGATTAAATATCAGATCAAGGATCCCGTTCAGGCCCGAAGGTTGACCACCTCAGCCGATAATCCCAGAGCCTGGCGCACCTGTTCGACAATATGCGCGGCATTCAACCGTGCGGTATCATACATTTTTTCCGGGCTTTCCTGATCCTGGAAGACATCCGGCAAATGCATGGTACGGATTTTCACACCATTATCCAGCGCCCCCTGTGCGGCCAGGAATTGCAGGACATATGCACCAAATCCGCCCATGGAGCCTTCCTCCAGCGTGATGACGGCTTCATGGTTTCGAACGAGATCCAAAATCATGTCCGTATCAAGCGGTTTGGCAAAACGCGCATCGGCGATGGTGGTGGAAACGCCTTGCGCTTCCAACATGTCAGCTGCTTTCAACGCTTCGGCGAGGCGACCGCCCAGGCTCAGGATCGCTGCTTTCGTTCCCTCACGAACAATCCGCCCCTTACCAATTTCCAGGATTTCGCCAACCGGCGGCAGGTCAACACCGACGCCCTCACCGCGTGGGTACCGGAACGCAATCGGCCCCTCGTCAAAGGCAACCGCCGTTGTTGTCATACGGACCAGTTCAGCCTCATCCCCAGCTGCCATGATCACCATGTTTGGCAGACAGCCAAGATAGGCGATATCAAAAGAGCCCGCATGGGTCTGCCCATCAGCACCGACAAGCCCGGCCCGGTCCATCGGAAAGCGGACAGGCAGGTTCTGGATGGCAACATCATGGACAACGCTATCATAAGCGCGCTGCAGGAATGTTGAGTAAATTGCGCAGAATGGACGCAATCCATCGCCGGCAAGGCCCGCCGCGAAGGTTACCGCGTGCTGCTCAGCAATGCCGACATCATACATCCGGTCGGGATACACTTTCTCGAACATATCAAGCGAAGTACCCGACGGCATAGCGGCAGTCACGCCGATAATCTTGTCATCGTCCTTGGCCAGATCAATCAGCGATTGAGCAAATACCTTTTGATATGCTGGCGCGTTTGGCGTGCCTTTTTTCTGTTTGCCCGAAACCACGTCAAATTTTGCAACACCGTGATATTTGTCCGCCGCTTCCTCCGCATAGGAATAGCCTTTACCCTTCTGCGTCACGACATGGACGAGCACAGGCCCGTCTTCCATATCGCGAACATTCTCCAGGACGCTAACCAGGTGGTCCATATTGTGCCCATCAATAGGACCGACATAGTAAAAGCCAAGCTCTTCAAACAGTGTGCCGCCGGTTACCATACCGCGACCATATTCTTCCGCCCTGCCCAACGCCTCATAAACGCGGCGCGGCAAGCGTTTGGTCAACTGCTTGGTGAATTTACGAAAACCCTGATAGACGCCGGACGAGGACGCGCGCGCCAGATAGGCGCTCATCGCACCAACAGGCGGAGCGATTGACATGTCATTGTCGTTCAAAATCACAACCATCTTGGACGACAGGTGTCCGGCATTGTTCAGCCCCTCATAGGCCATGCCCGCGGACATTGACCCGTCACCGATGACGGCGATGGAGGTCGTGTCTTTGCCCAGATGCCGCGACGCTTCAGCAAAACCCGTCGCCGCTGAAATCGACGTGGCGGCATGCGCAGCGCCAAATGGATCATATTCGCTCTCGGAACGCTTGGTGAAGCCTGAAAGCCCACCGGCCTGGCGCAAAGTACGAATCCGGTCGCGTCGGCCCGTAATCACTTTATGGGGGTAACACTGGTGGCCCACATCCCACACCAGGCGATCATCGGGCGTGTTGAAGACATAGTGGATCGCCGTGGTCAGCTCCACCACACCAAGGCCAGAACCTAAGTGCCCGCCTGTCACAGATACCGCATCAATGACTTCCGCGCGCAATTCATCAGCGAATTGGCGTAACTGGCTCTTGTCCAGTTTGCGCAGATCTTCCGGCATGTTGACGCTATCCAGAAGCGGCGTCTCAATGGTCATCGCTCTACTCTCCTTAACTTGCCTTGCATGCTGCCCACGCCATATCCCCGCGCCATTTCTACGCTGGAAACAGGTGATTTCACCCGTAAACCGGGCAACTCGAAGGCGAAATTCTCATTTTTGGGATTTATATCACCCGATAAAGTTTGGCCCCTAAGCCGCGACACCCCAATGTCCGCGACCTCTTTTTTTCTTGTATCGCATCATAGCGGATAGGACAAATCCACGTTTTATTTCAAGGCAGTCGGTAAAATAAGGCCGTTCGCCTCGCGGTTGTGAGCCCTCCCAGCCCCAAAGGAGACGATATTGCCGAAGCGGCAAACCCCATGTGGCAAACACGGACCGCAAGGCCTGGCAAAATGCTGAAACCAAACTTAGCAACCACCGCCTGACGAAAATTCTGGCCCATACCGACCGCAAATTTCTTCGCTTCCAGCAAAAGCAAAAAGCGCACCAGCTGCTCGATGACCCATCCTGGCGGGAAAATTTCAATACGCTGATGGATTTTGTGCTTAAAAAATCCGGTTTTGTCGCTCGGACGCCTGCAGAGAATATATCCGGCCTAAACTCGCCCGAATGCAACCACCGCATTTAGACCGCCGAAAGCAAAGGAATTTGATATCGCCAGATCAACGCGGCGATTCCTTGCTTCATTTGGCACGATATCCAGGTCGCATTCCGGATCTGGCACATCATAATTGATTGTAGGCGGCACAATGTCCGACTGGATTGCCTTGATCGCCATAATGGATTCTACCCCGCCGGCGGCCCCCAACAAATGCCCGTGCATTGCCTTGGTCGAGGATACGACAAGGTCATCCGCATCTGCACCAAATACCGATCTGATCGCTTTGGTTTCCGTGGGATCGTTCATCAAGGTGCCCGTGCCGTGGGCATTTATATAGATGTTCTCCGCTGACGGCACCTGAACGCCCCCAAGCGCCATGCGCATGGCATCTGCTGCGCCTTCCACCGCCGGATTGATCATGTCCTTGCCATCTGAATTCATGCCAAAGCCTACAATCTCGGCATATATTTTCGCCCCGCGCGCCCTGGCATGTTCATATTCTTCAAGCACAAGAATACCCGCACCCTCACCAATAATGAGGCCTTTGCGGTTTTTGGAAAATGGCCGGCATAGCTCATCGGAGAGAATATGCATTGCTTTCCATGCCTGGAGCGCCCCTTTGGTGATGATCGCTTCGCTAGCTCCGGCAATCGCCGCGTCACTCGTCCCGGCACGAATTAAATCAGCGGCAACACCAATGGAGTGGGCTCCCGATGCGCACGCACTGGAAATCGCAAATGCAGGCCCGCGCAGACCAAAACGGATCGACAAATGGCTTGCTGCAGCGTTCGGGATCAGCCGCAAAATAGTCAATGGATGCGGCCGCTTGTCCAGGGAAAGCATGTTGATATAGCCGTCTTCCAGTGAAGACTGCCCGCCAATCCCTGTACCAATGATCGTTGCGGTACGCCCGCCCAAGCCGTTATCAAAGTCGATGCCGGAATCAGCAACAGCCTCGTCCGCCGCAGCCGCGGCGAATTTCGAAAACGCGTCGGCCCGTCCAATATCACGCCCTAGGGAAGCGGCGCGTTCAGCAAAACCATCAACCTGCGCCACAGGCGTAGTAATCTGGGTGCCGTCATTGGCGCGGATGGTACGCGTTTGGGTGCCGCACGTCGCCGCAATCCCGTTCGCCCAAAACTCATCCACATTTGCGCCGGTCGCGCATACCGCGCCAAGGCCAGTGACAACGACGCGGCGCCCCTTCCCGTTCATGACAGACGTCCTTACGCTTGGCCGGAGAGTTTTTTCACCGCATCAATGAGATCACCAACAGATTTCATATTCGCAAGCGGATTTTCATTTGCGTTGAAGGGCACCTCGATACCCAGCTTCTCTTCAACCTCGTAAATGATCTCAACCACAGCGAAGGAATCAATGCCGAGATCGGCAATTGATGTTTCACGGGTTGGCTCGCCAGTGAGACCAACAGCGTTTTCCTTGATGATTTCCAAAAGCGCTGATTCAATATCGGCCACGACTCGAACTCCTTGTGAAAATACGGCAGCGTTTCCTCCACCGTGTATTTGTTTAATCGCGAAAATTCTTGAATTGAAGGGGCTGTTCAATCTTCAGCCCCTTTACGAAGGCAATAACGTCCTGCAGGTCGTCGCGCTTCTTACCGGTCACGCGTAGCTCCTCCCCCTGGATAGCGGCCTGTACCTTGTATTTACCACCTTTGATTTCTTTTACGATCTTTTTCGACAACTCCTTGTCGATACCGTTCTTGAGGAGAACATTCTGCCGGACCGACTGGCCGGCGGCTTGCTCCACTTTCTGATAGTCGAGGGAGCCAGGCTCGATACCGCGCTTTTGCATATTCCCTTGAAGGATTTCGTGCATTTGGCGCAATTTCAAATCATCATCGGCACTGATCGTAATAATGCCGTCTTTAATCTCTATGGTCGATTTCGAACCTTTGAAGTCGAACCGGGTGCCGATCTCGCGGGTAACGTTTTGCACTGCGTTGTCTGCTTCGGCCATGTCAACTTCTGAAACGATATCAAAGGACGGCATTTGCTCTTCTCCCTTTATTCTTCATTCTTCCCCACCTTATTCTTCCTTGGCATATTCTCTCTAGCCACATTCGCTCTAACCATGACGCGCCGCCGGCGGATACGCCTCGACGAATTCTTTGGGCATCCGTGTCGGGCGTCCGCTCTTCAGATCAATCGCCACCATGTGGGTTGCGCCAGCAAAACATTTACGATCATCGCCAGCCCATATTTCGAACCGTCGGATCAGTCGAACCCGTCCATCATTTGCGTCAATCCACGTCGCGATGGTTACCTCGTCACCTTCATGTACCGGCGCGAGATACTTGAAATCATGGCGTTGGACAACAAAACCGGCACCAATGCGGTCATATTCGGCAAACGACATGCCAATGGCTTTGGAATGTGCCCACGCTGCATCCATCGCCCAGGCGACATAACGCACATTATTAACGTGGCCAAATTCATCTAGGTCACAGTTTCCAGCAACCCGGGTGACCAGAAATGGATTTAGAACCGGAAAGCAAATCTTTGAAGGGTTAGGCATTTTTCTTTCCGGGTTCAGGTTTCATCAGGTCGCAAAGGCGCCGGGCGACCATATAAGCCGGGTTCTGTATTCCGCTATAGGCGAAATGGCGACCATCCATCTGGGACTGCACTTGCGTGCAGCCTCAAGCAACCAACCCGGACCGATCAGCGTGTAAGCGCGCCTGCCACGCGATACCGCGCAGCACTCGGTCCCTATTCGGTCTTGCTCCAGGTGGGGCTTGCCGTGCCCGCCCCATTGCTGGGTCGGCGGTGCGCTCTTACCGCACCTTTTCACCCTTACCCTCCGGAGAGGGCGGTTTGTTTTCTGTGGCGCTTTCCCTCAGGGCGTCACCGCCCCGGCCGGGCGTTACCCGGCACCTTGCTTCCATGGAGCCCGGACTTTCCTCAGCGAAAAATTTCGCCGCGGCCGCCCGGTCGCCCGACGCAGGCTCCGGTGTGACGGGCACGAGCGCTCAGGTCAAGTCACACGCAAAGCTACTGGCGTTCGCCGGGTTAAACCGCCCGCCAAAAACGGGGCAAAAAAATTCCGCCAATGTCTGACCATTGGCGGAATCTATCACATCGTTCAGCGAAGATTACAGAATGTCGAAACGATCTGCATTCATGACTTTTGTCCAGGCAGCAACAAAGTCTTTGACGAACTTTTCTTGGTTGTCATCTTGCGCATAAACCTCAGCATAAGCACGCAAGACAGAATTTGAACCAAACACTAGGTCAACGCTCGTCGCTGTCCATTTCACATCGCCGGAGCTTCGATCGCGAACTTCATAAGCGCCATCACCGCTTGGATGCCAACTAAATGCCATATCTGTTAAATTGACAAAAAAGTCATTCGTCAGCATACCCTCTTTATCGGTAAAGACACCATGCTTCGTGGCACCATGATTGGTACCAAGAACACGCATGCCGCCAACTAAGACGGTCATCTCCTGCGCCGTCAGGCCCAGCAATTGAGCCCGATCAAGCATCATCTCTTCCGCGCTGACCGCATAAGCTTCTTTTTGCCAATTGCGAAAACCATCTGCGAGGGGCTCGAGCACATCAAATGATGCCGCGTCTGTCTGCGCATCTGTCGCATCACCGCGACCTGCCGTGAAAGGCACGTCAACATTTGTGCCAGCTTTTTGAGCCGCCATTTCAATGCCCACATTACCCGCAAGGACGATTACATCGGCAATGCTGGCCTTGGCGTCCTGGGCAATTGGTTCCAGAACAGCAAGGACCTTGGCAAGCCGCGCCGGCTCATTGCCTGCCCAATTGTTTTGCGGAGCCAAACGGATACGCGCACCATTTGCGCCGCCACGTTTGTCTGACCCGCGGAAGGTGCGTGCACTGTCCCAAGCGGTTGCGATCAGTTCAGAGGCTGACAGATCACTGTCTGCGATCTTCTTTTTTACAGCCTCTACGTCAAACCCGGTCGCCCCGGCAGGAATTGGGTCTTGCCAGATCAAGTCTTCGCCCGGCGTATCAGGCCCGATATAGCATGCTTTCGGTCCCATATCGCGGTGGGTGAGTTTGAACCAAGCGCGCGCGAAAACATCGCGGAAATAGGCCTCGTCCGCCATGAACTTCTGACAGATTTCATTATATGCCGGATCAAGCTTCATCGCCATATCCGCATCGGTCATGATCGGGTTATGTCGAACCGCGGGGTCTGTGGGGTCAACTGGTTTGTCTTCTTCCTTGATGTCGACGGGTTCCCACTGCCAGGCCCCGGCAGGGGACTTTTGCAACTCCCACTCATAGCCGAATAGCAGCTTGAAATATCCCATATCGAACTGCGTCGGATTGGTCGTCCAGGCACCCTCGATCCCGGAGGTAAAGGTGTTTGATGCTTTGCCGTCATGTCCGGGATTGGACCAGCCGAACCCCTGCTCTTCGAGGCTCGCGGCTTCAGGCTCTACACCGATGTCGTTTACCGCGCCTCGGCCGTGTGCCTTACCGACGGTATGTCCACCACAGGTAAGTGCCGCAGTTTCCTCATCATTCATCGCCATACGGGCAAATGTTTCACGAACCTGTCCGGCTGTTTTGACCGGATCTGGTTTCCCGTTTACACCTTCAGGATTGACATAGATCAGTCCCATATGGACGGCGGCAAGCGGGTTTTCGAGCGTTGACGGGTCATCGAGATCGTCATAACGCGCTTCACTGGGTGCCAGCCATTCCTGCTCAGACCCCCAATAAACGTCCGTTTCAGGAGCCCAGATATCTTCCCGGCCGAACCCGAAACCGAAGGTTTTAAAGCCCATTGATTCATACGCAACATTGCCCGCAAGGATAATCAAATCCGCCCAAGAGAGCGCGTTTCCGTATTTCTTTTTGACCGGCCATAGCAAACGGCGCGCTTTATCCAGGCTTGCATTGTCCGGCCACGAATTGAGTGGCGCAAAACGAATATTGCCCGAGCCAGCGCCGCCGCGACCATCGGCCACTCGATAGGACCCTGCAGCATGCCATGCGAGGCGAATCATCAATCCACCATAATGTCCCCAATCAGCGGGCCACCAGGTCTGGCTGTCGGTCATCACCTTACCCAGATCACGCTTTACCGCATCATGATCCAGGTTCTTTACCGCTTCGCGATAGCTGAAATCTGAATCCATTGGATTCGTTTTGCTATCGTGCTGATGCAAGATGTCCAGGTTCAGCGCATTAGGCCACCATTTTGTGACAGGCTTGTCCATGGAGGTATTGCCGCCGTGCATTACAGGGCATTTTGATTCGTTCGTCATATGAAGACCTCTCTTTCGTCGTTTCAGTCCGTATACTATCTCGATAAGTCATTATTGAAAATTTTGACGAGGGCTAATTGTCCCCGATCGCAATGCAGCCAATCCGTTGTCCTGTTCCGCCGATAGGTTGCGATTTATGATCATCCCGATTGCGATGAACGATGATGGCAAACCCGTCATCATCCATGATGTCGGCCCTTTTCACGCCCGGAAGAAAGAACTGTGCTTTTGCCGTACCGTCTTTATGAGCCCATAAGTTCGGTAAGTTGGCGACTTTATATCCATCCGGATTCAGAAAACCATGCAGTTTATTCTCCGGATTGATATGCCCGCCCGACCGCATAAAGCCTGCATCAGGGTCGCTGCAATCCGCAATTTTATGAAGATGGGTGCCGTGATAGCCTTCGGCCAGGCCCGTCGCGCTCACCTCAATCAACATCCCGTTTGGTCCATCTGCAATTTCTGCGGTTAGCTCTATTGTCTCACCATACGCAGTTACGCAAGCACACACGCTCAATCCTAAAGCCATGATAACTGGCGATCTCATATCATGAGTCCTTGATCAAATTAGCGAAATTTGGTGCATCTGATATCAGATTATCCAGGCAAGCAGACATAGATTTTTTCCCAAACATCTTGTGCTCTTCCAGTGTGCTTTATTGGGACATAAGCCCGGAACATAAACACGACATGTCGGGTCGATAAGCTGATAAGTCATAGGCTGGCAATCATCGCTACAGCATAAACTTGAACCAAACAATTCAGCCAACAAACGCCTTGGCACAACCAGAAGAGAGCCACAGACACTAGCAAAATTGTGCTTCCAGATGAGCCCTTTTTGCCGCGACATAACGTCAATTGCAAAGCATCAATTACCGCGTCTCAATTGCCGCGTCTCAAATACCGCGTCAAAGCGTCAACCGCCCCCAGTTACCCGACGCGCCCATAGGGCCGCTGCTTTGGTCACGGGGTTCAGCCCCTGGCCAAGGGCCGACGGGCAGAACCGTCGCTGGAACGCAAGTACCGCTGCTGCATGAGCGCCATCCGGGAATTGGTAGCCCACATCCCTGATGGCAGTCAGCGCCTCCGTGTGATCAATTCCCGGGTCAGGCGCGCCGTCAAAGCGGCCAATCGCCACACCAGCTTGCGAAAGCTGTTCCCATGGGAACAATTCACCCGGATCCTCCTTGCGTTCTGGTGCAACATCGGAATGGCCGACAACGCCATGACGCGGTATCCCCCAGCGGCTTTGAATGTCCCTGACCAGCTCAATAACCGAATCGATCTGGGCACCCGGAAAAGCACGATATCCCCATTCATGGCCGGGATTGACGATTTCAATACCAACTGACCTTGCATTCACATCTGACGCGCCGCGCCAGCTGGACACACCGGCATGCCAGGCACGCTTTTCCTCCTCGACAAGACGAAAA
>SHAI01000060.1 GCA_004213235.1 Parvularculaceae bacterium | reverse complement strand
GCGCGGGTGATCGAAGAAACCTATGCCCGCTATGACATGTTAGCCTCACATTTGAGAGCGCTGGACGGCGCCAATCCGATGGAGCGCCCAATGCTTTTGGCGCGGGATTTTAAACAGGACATCGCGGAAGCTGCGTTAGAAAGGTTTGAATGGACCATGCCGCTCACGCCGGAAGCCGCCGTCTATGGTCTTGGTAGCGGTATGATGATGTGGGGTGTCCCCGCTGCTTTATTCAGGATTATCGGTGGATTTTTCGGCATGGGCGGCGCGCGCCGGCGTTATCGCTGACGTATTTGATCGCATTCGCCCCTGCCACCCGACAACGCACCGGTCGGACTTACCTTGTGCCGGGCATTTATCTAAAACATCGCGATGACATTGATGGTGAAGTTGAATTTGCGCTTCTGCGCGAGTGCACGGGCGGTGCTTTTGGCGGTGGTATTCCTTGCCGCTACTGCGATGCTGCCGGCTGTCGGCGCGCCGCAGTTCAGTTCATTGCAACGCCCGCTCTCGGCGAACGATCTGCCAGCCTCTCTTTTGAATGTTTGCGACGCCAAAGCCGCTGGCATGGGGTACTATGCCGGACCGATCGCCGACGCGATGTTGGTCCTCATTGAACTTGGCGTCCTCAGTTTTGACGATTTTCGCGACGTATCAATCGGATTTTGCGGCCTTCGGGCCGCGGGTGGGCCGGTGGGCACGACATCCTGCGCGGAAGACATCATTCTTCTGGACAGCAATTACGTTGGCACGGGGCAGGAACTGGCGCTGGCAGCAACGCTCGCCCATGAAATGAAGCATGTACGCCAGCATCGCCAGAAAAGGGCCGCACACGGCATCCAATATTGTGACAGCACCCGTTATCGCCTTGACGCGCCAATGCTGGAAGCTGAGGCGGATGCTTTCGGCGATGCGACGGCGCGGCTGGCCCTGTTGGGCCGATCGCTAGAAATCCATAATGGGTGTGCCGGACCGGTGCATGTTCATCTTGAAACTGAAAAGCCGATTGCGCGGGCACCGGCCGATATTGGCTTTCACGAAATCGCCGCAGGAAAAACGATTGTCTGGCCCGGGCGGACTGCCTCGTCCGCTGCGCTGTTTCACGCATGGTCGAAGGAGGTTTCGCCAAGCATAGATGGCGCGCGCAATGGCCAGCGCGTGATCATTGACGGCGCGCCCTATTTTATGTCCCGTGCGCGGTTGAGCGTACAGGCACCCACCCGCGGACCATTTCGTCTGACGATTGATTGTGCTGAAACGTTGCAGCGTTAAGCGGGGCCGGGCGGCGTTCACCCTCTCTCCATCCCGTGTCATGGGGGGGCGCGATTAACTGATGAAATGTTCCATGGCATTTCCCTTTTCCGTTTTGTGGGCGATGCGGCAGATAGTTCGCCCCATGATGATACGGCTTTCAGTTTGTGCAGGCATTTTGGCATGACCAGCCACACCATGGATGGCGCGTTGGCGCGTGAATGAACAATGGCAGTATATTTGCCTTTTGCACCGAAACATTGCCCAACTAAGCTGATGATCGACGCTGGCAATTCACCACAAAGCACAGGCCATGGGCGGGGTGCGCTTCCCGCGCGCTATGGTTCCCCAAGGGTCCATTGTCGCTGGGCGGCACCTGATGAGGATATCGCAGCGTCTTATAAATCGATCTGCGATGTGGCCCCTTTTACGGCCTATCATCAGTGTTATGAGATTGGTGAAGCCGTTCGGGCAATCGGCGGGTTGGCCTATCGCGCGCGCCTTTATGATGGTGAACAGCTGATCGGCGTTGCCCAGGCGCTGGTGCACAAACTTTTCGGCGGACTGGCGATTATCCATGTCATGCGGGGACCGGTTTGGGCCGACCCGTCCCTGGCTCCCGCGATCAAGGCAGCTGCAATTGAAGCGATGCATGAGACGGTGCCGGCCAAGGGGCTTTTCGTATTTCTCGTTTCGCCGGAGCATGATGCCGATGACGGTCTTGCGTGCACCGGGATGAAACGGGTCTTTGGCGGATATCATACCGGGCTTGTGGATTTGACCGCGCCTGAAGATGCCATTTTGAAAAACCTGAATGGCAAATGGCGAAACCGTTTGCGTACGGCGCAAAGTGAAAACATCACAGTCAATCGGCTGGCCCGCGACCCATTGAAATATGCATGGCTGCTGGATAAGGACGCGCAGCTGATGAAGCGTTTGCGGCATCAATCCTCAAATGTTGCGCTTGTGCCCGCCTTCCATAATGCTGCTGGCGGAAAATCGATCCTCGCATATGAAGCAAAAGACGGTGATACGCGCCTGGCGGGCATGCTGTTTTTGCGCCATGGGGCGTGCGCAACCTATCATATTGGCTGGTCGGGTGCGGCCGGTAAATCATTGAATGCCCATAATCTGCTGATGTGGGATGCAATCCGTGATCTGAAGAAAGCGGGCGTGCGCGTGCTTGACCTTGGCGGGGTCGATACCGACTATAATCCGGGCATTGCGCGCTTCAAGCTGGGGACGGGCGCTAAGGTGGTGTCTTCTTCCGGCTCCTGGACGAAAGGACCACGCTGGCGATGATCAAACGTTTGGACGGCTTATTGCGCAAGAAAGCCCAAACGGTGTTGGGGCAAAAGCTTCCCAGCCCGCGGATGACGCGGGACGGGTTCATCATGATGCTGACATATTTTGCTGTGCCGTTAATGGCATTTCTTATTGCCCTTGACGGGCTGCTATATTTCCTGCTGCGCTGGTTGTTCGATATATGTTATGGCGTTTGGTGCTGGTTCTAGTGGAGATATCAGCCAAGCCGGTCCTTATTCGCCAGCAGGTTCCGGTTCGCCATCGCCAAGGTCGAACGCATCGTCGGACAAAATAATCCGTCTACCATCCATATCAATTATCGGTACCAGTTCTTTGGTGAAACGGATATATCGCGTGCCTTTGATATTCGGGATATTCTTCAACTCGATAAGATCACCGGCACCGAAATCGTGAACGGCGACAATTTCACCAGCCGGGGCACCATTGTTCATTTCTGCGCGCAGACCGACAAGATCGGTAATGTAAAATTCATCCTCATCATCTGTCTGTGGCAGCATCTTTCGTGCGACAAAGAGCTGCTGTCCGGTGAGCGCTTTGACGGCCTCCGGGTTGGAGATTTCCTCTGCACGGGCAATCACCATGTCACCCTTGGCCGGGCGCACAATGCTTATGGTCAGTTTCGCGCCGCTCGCCATGGTCAAGGGTCCATATGCGGCGACATCTGACGGGTGTTCGGTATATGTTTTAATCCGGAAATGCCCGCGCACACCATGGGGGGCACCGACCACGCCGAGGCAAATTCTTTCCCGTGACCCACTCATGTGTTCCCCCGCGATCCCTGTTTGGCAGTGGCCTCGCCAATCTGGAACAGTCGGCCTTTCTCAACCCATAGAACAATCAACAAAGACAGTGCGCCCAAAATGGCAAACCCGGCGATGATCGGCACCGTGGTGCCGTCAAACTGGCGGCCGATCAGTGTGCCAAGCAATCCCGCAAGGGTCGTTCCGGCAAAGCCATTTGCCGCAGCGGCAGAGCCGGCAATATGGCCCATGCGTTCCATTGCCAGGGCCGACGCATTAGGACCGATCAGTCCGATACAGAAAAATGCAGCCGACAAAAAGCCGATAAAAGTTGGCCAGGAAGATCCGACCATCATGACCAGAAGGAGGTGTGCTGCATTGATGAGGACGAAACCGACCAGCGCGCCATGGGTCAGGTATCGCATGCCGAAGCGCTCCACCAATTGGGCGTTGGTCAGGGTGGCAACACCAAGGGAACCGGCCACGGCGGCAAAGGCGAGGCTGAACTGATCCCCCAGCTTGAACACGTCGAAGAAAATTTGTTCAGCCGACGCGATATACCCAAACAGAGCACCAAAACATAGCGCCGACGCGATCGTGTAACCGCATGCACATCGGTCGGTGAAAAACTGCCGATAGGCGGCAAAAGCGCGGGAAAAATTGAGCGCACGTCTTTTTTCCGGTGCTAATGTTTCTGGCAGGCGGCGCATGCTCCACACCAGAACAACCAGACCGTAGAGAAACAGGGCCACAAAAATTCCCCGCCATGGTGCAAACAGTAATACGGCCTGGCCAATTGCCGGGGCGATGATCGGCGCAGCCATAAACAGCGTGATCGCCAGTGACACCAGTTTTGCCATGCGTCGCCCTGCATAGTTATCCCTGACAATCGCGAACATCGCCACGCGGGCACCTGCGGTGGATATGCCCTGGAAAATACGGGCAGCAATCAACAGGGTGAAACTGCTGGCGACAATGGAAAGCAGGGATCCGGCGAGATAGCCAACAAAAGCCCCGATCAGAATTTGCCGACGGCCAAACCGGTCAACCAGAGGGCCGAAGAATAATTGCCCGATCCCATTAGCGATAATGTAGAGGCCAATGATCAGCTGGCGGTCATTGGCATTGGCAAGGTTAAGCTCTTCGCCAATGAGCCCGAGCGCCGGCAACATCATGTCGATGGCAAAGGCGTTGAGCGCCATGGTTGCAGCCGTGATTGCCGCAAGCTCGCCGAAGCCGGGCGGCGTGCCAGGTTTGAACAGATTTAAAGCCATGGCTACCTGTCGGCGTGCGGGCGGTATCTTGTCAAGCTCGCCATGCCGTCAGTCGCTGGTTTAAAATTATGCGTGCGCCGCGTCCTGGTCGATATCGGCGACAATGTGCGCGGCGCTGAGGTAATCATGGGACTGCATTTCCATCAAACGCGAGGCCGTGCGCTCAAACTCAAAAGCGCCATCTCCTGCGGGGTAGAGATCGCCGGGGGCTGCATCCGCGGAGCACAATAGCTTTGTGCGGCGCTCGTAAATCGCGTCGATGAGGGCGACAAATCGCTTTGCCTCGTTGCGTTTTTCCGGGGAAAGTTTGGGAATGTCGTCAATGAAGAGGGTGTCATATCGTTTGACAATCGCAAGATAATCGCTCGGCCCTAACGGTTTTGCGCAGAGATCATTGAATGAAAAACGCGCCGCCCCGCGTGCTGCTAATGGCACGGGAACGTCGCGGCCTTTGACGCGGATCGAGCAGGGGGCCGCTTCTGCCCCACAAATCGCCGCAGCCCATGCCGCGTCCATGGCGCGCGTTGCATCGGGGCCGAGGGGCGTGTGATACACCGGCGCACCCTTCAGCCGGGCCAGGCGATAGTCTTTAGCCGAGACCAGTTCAAAAATATCCATCCGGTCCTTGATCATGGCGATGGCCGGTAAAAAGAGCTGGCGGTTTAACCCATCCTTATAGAGATCGTCTGGATGGCGGTTGGATGTGGAGACGATTGTTACACGTCGTTCAAACAGGCCTGCGAACAGTCGACCGAGGATCGTTGCGTCGGTGATATCTGTTACCTGGAACTCGTCAAAACAGAGGAGCTGCGCCTCCTGCGCGATGTCGCCGGCGGCCAGGGGGATCGGATCGTCCGGTGTCTTTTTGTTGAAGTCCGGGTGGCGACGTCGTTCTTTACTGCTTGCCTGGCGCCAGTAATTAATGCGTTCATGGGTCTCGGCCATGAATTCATGAAAGTGAACCCGTCGTTTCCGGGCAATATCGGTATTGTTAAAAAAGATATCCATCAGGAGCGATTTGCCGCGCCCGACACCGCCCCACAGGTAAAGTCCTTTCGGCGGCGGCGTTGAGCGAATACCTCGTATCCGATCAAGGAGTGAGCCTTTGGGCGGCGTTGCCTCAAGGATGGTTGTGAGTGCTTGCAGGCGCGTGGCGGCCGCCTCTTGCGCGGGATCGTGATCAAGCGCACCCGACGCCGTCAGGGCGCGATATCGATAAAGTGGACCTTTCATGGGCTCCACCATTACCCGCATTGGCGGTGCGCGTCACGGGTGGAAATGCGGGTTGTGCGGTAGCTGGCATAGCCACCAATGTACAACCAGTGCGGATGATAACGGGGCGGTTGGCCCTGAAAAGGGGTATGATGACAAATTTGGCACCCTCATCGCGGCCGAGGTGGGGCCAGCCCGTGATGATCATTGCCTATTCGAAGATGCTGAGGCTTGGCGCTTTGATAAATTGGCCTGCACGGTTTCATCTGATAAGGTCAGATTCTGGCAAATACCGGAATAATGACCCATGTTCCATTTATAACATCCCCGTCTGGCGTTTCCGTCTCGCGTTTCCGTCTGGCGTCCCCTTCTCGCTTCTCTTTTCGCCTTTCTGGCCAGCGCCTGTATTCTGGCTTTTATTAATTTTCGACGAAGGTGTGGCCGTGGTGAGCGTGAGCATGGACATGTCGCGGGACGCATCGCAAATGATCAGCTGTGTGAAAAATGATCAATCATGAGAAAAACGGCCGCGGTGCGGTGTCCTTCGATACCGCTTTTACCTCGGAGATAACGCCAGGTGCTGACGATTTTGACGAATTAGGGCACGTCAATAATGCGGTTTATCTGCGTTGGGCGCAGGAAATGGCAGTACGCCATTGGACACTGGTCGCCCCTGAGCAGATGATTAATAGCCGGATCTGGGTCGTCCTGCGCCACGAAATTGACTATCGCGATCCGATTTTACCGGGAGATCGGGTGGAAGGGCGCACATGGCTCGGTCGTGCCGCTGGGCCACGGTTTGAACGTTTTGTCGATTTGCGCAAACCCGGCGCGCGCCGCGCGGCGGCCTCGGTAACATCCGATTGGTGCATGCTTGATACGCAAACCCGCCGGCCATTGCGTGTGGGCCGCGACGTGCTCAATGCGTTTGGGGTTGAGGGGTGAGTTGTGCCAAGCTCGAGACGGATGGCTCTTCAAGAGGCAATACGTCATGGAAAATGATTTAAAACTTTCGGATGTTCTCTCCAGGGATGAGCTGCGCCAGCTTCAGGAGAAATCGAATATTCGGGCACTGAGCAGGCTTGCCGGGACATGGGCGCTCATCGCCGCCGCCTTTGCCATCGCCATCAACTGGCCTAACCCATTTACCATTCTCGCCGGTACTTTGGTTCTGGCAGGGCGCCAGCTCAGCCTCGGGGTGATTAATCATGATTGTGCGCACCATGCGTTTTTCAAGTCAGAGGCGGTGAATCATGTTGTGGGGCACTGGCTTGCCGGTGCACCTGTGAATATTTCGCTGCCGGCCTATCGCGCCTATCATTTACAGCATCACAAATTTGCCGGCACGCCGGACGACCCTGATATCGGGTTTGTAAAGTCATACCCCGTTGCGCCGCAAAGTCTGAAACGAAAGTTTACCCGTGATTTGACCGGCCGGACCGGTATTCGCGATATGATGGTCAGGTTAAAAAATTTCGATATAGGCGAGAACTATCCCTGGCTTAGCTTTCATGTGGTATTAATCCTGACACTGACGCTTTGCGGTGCGCCATGGGCATACGCAATGTGGTGGGCAGCGGAATTGTTCATTTTGCCAGCGATTGTCCGGTTACGGCAAATTGGCGAGCATGGCGCGGCCCTTGATCGCAGCAGTCAGGATCCGCGTTTGAATACAGGCACGACATTAGCGCCCTGGTGGCAAAAGATGTTCATTGCGCCGAATGATGTGAACTATCACGTCGAGCATCATTATTTTGCCAGCGTGCCGCCCTACAATCTGCGCCGTGCTCATGATCTGTTATCGGCGCGCGGATTTTATGATGGATATGACTGTATCGCGCGCGGATATGGTGATGTGCTGCGGCGGGCCGTGCGCGCACCCTAGTTGCAAATCCTTACATCTTGAATCAGGACGCGTTCGGGTTCGGGCGGTTGACCATGAGCTTGCGAATTTCCGTAATCGCTTTGGCCGGGTTCAGCCCCTTGGGACAAACCTGTGCACAATTCATGATGGTATGGCAGCGATATAATTTGAACGGGTCGTCAAGGGCGTCGAGGCGGCGTTGCTGTTCTTCATCGCGACTATCTGCGATCCAGCGATAGGCCTGAAGCAAAGCCGCAGGCCCAAGATATTCCTTGTCATCCCCATCTGCCTTGTCACCGTTCCACCAATAGGACGGGCACGATGTGGAGCAGCAGGCGCACAGAATACACTCATAAAGCCCGTCGAGCATTTCCCGATCTTCTTTGGACTGCGCGATCTCCTCTTGGTCATCCGCGACAGAAGACTGTAAAAATGGTTCGATCGAGGCGTGTTGCTCGTAAAATTTGGTCAGGTCTGTGACGAGGTCTTTGACCACCGGCTGGTGTGGCAGGGGATAGATAGCAATGTCACCACTGCCAACCTCATCCATGCCTTTGGTGCAGGCCAGTGTATTCGAGCCATTTATGTTCATGGCGCACGAACCGCATACACCCTCACGACAGGAGCGCCGGAAGGTCACGGTCGGGTCAAGGTCATTTTTGATTTTGATCAATGCGTCCAACACCATCGAGACGTCGGAAACGTCAATCTGGTAGGTGTCGACACGCGGATTTTCCCCGCCATCGGGGTCATAGCGATAAACCTTAAAGGTGCGCAATGTGCCCGACGCATCCGACGTGTAGGTTTTGCCGGAGGTGTTGACCTTGGAATTTCGAGGAAGTGTTAATTGAACCATGTCGCTGCCCGTTTTTCGTCATACCTGACATAAGGCGCCACGGCGCAAAGCTCAAAGCGTTATGTCGACGCGGGCCGGGTTCTTGCTACTTTTTTTCCTCCACCTGGCAAAACGAGCTGTGGATCGGCACCAACTCGATCGGCGCTGGCTGGATCAGTATTTTCCAGACCTTCAATGGGACGTGTTGGCGGGAATAAAAAGCATTTAAGCAGTAGCACCGTACCTGCCAAAAGGAACATATTACCAAATTGGTATTCGCCAGCGGCCCTCAGCGAGGTACCTGCCCAGCTCGACAGGGCAATCACGAGATAGGGCAAAACGGCAGGCTCACCGCGCAAATGCCGAAAGACGAACAGGGACAGTGCCCCCAAAAGCAGCGTAATCTCAACGATGTAGACGGCCAGTTCCATGAGCGATCGCCCCCCCAAGCCAAATTCTGCTGTCTCCCATATTAACTCATGAAAATTTACCCTTGGATGAAATTATCTGAAAGGTTGTAAATATCCGCCGGTACTCTCGCTGTATGAAGATTGCCTCACTAGCCTCGCCTTAAACGCCGCCTCAAACGCCTGGTTCGACCTTTTTAAGCTTGTGAAATTCAGGGAGGCGGCCTTCCGATTTCGCGACATAGCTTTCCCGAATATCGTCCGGGCGGAGCATCCCGGCGTTCCACACGCCGATATAGTTGAGGGCGTCTGCAGTGGTGTGGTCGCGGGCATATGTGATCATGCGTTTGCAGCCGGTCACCGCCAGAGGTGAATGGTTTGCAATTTTACGGGCGATTTCCATTACCCCATCCAGGAGTGCATCTGGCGTTTCGAACACCTCGTTAACCAGCCCGATTTCCTTGGCTTTCGCCGCAGGCAGCCTTTCGGCGGTGTACGACATCTGCCGTGCCCAGCCTTCGGGGATCACTTTGGCCAGGCGTGGAAATGTGCCGACATCGGCCGTCATGCCGATAGCTGTTTCCTGAATACAGAAAAAGGCATCGGCGCTGGCATAGCGACAATCGGCAGCAGTCACCATATCCACCGCACCGCCGATAACGCCGCCCTGACACGCAACGAGCACTGGCTGGCGCGCACGCTCCAGGCTGGTAAACGTTTCCTGCAGGCTGTGAACTTTGTGGAGAAACGCCTCAGCGGAGACTTGCGGGTTTCCCGGTTCGCCATCAAGGGCACCTTCCATGAACACTGAAATATCCATGCCAGCGCAGAAATGCTTACCCTGCGAGGAGATAACGATAACCCGTGCGTCACCATTCTGCGACAGCTCATCAATGACTTTGGGAAATTCCAGCCAGAACGCCGGGATCATGGAATTGGCCTTCTCCGGCCGGTTTAGCTGCACATGGGCGATATGATCGCTGATCTCCAGCGTAAAGCATGTATGGTTCGTGGTGGCGGTCATTATGCGAGCTCCTCAGAAGGGGTAGAGCATTGAGTATGCCGAAACATAATCGCGACGGCACTATTTAGATGCAGCTGTCCATGTTTGCTCGCCCCCGGCGTACCGGGTCAGGCCTGCGAGATTGTCATGGTGATTTTTCGGGTCGCGCCAGGTGCCAGGAGCGGTGTTTCCATCAATTTACCCGGCAGGTGGGATGTCGGCTCGAGGCAATAAAAGTCCTCGTCCGCCGGTGCGAAGACGTGCAGATGTTCGGCGTTGGTCGTCAGCATTGTGCGGCCGCTCGGCGTGTCGATTAAGACATCTCCGGTCAGGTCGATATAGGAATGGTCGCGATCGTCATCGGGCAGGGCGGCGGCGTGCCCGGTCCCCAGCGTGTCCGGTCGTGCGCTGACAAAACCCACGGGAACATGAATTGGCGGCGTCCAGAAACCGGCTGCGGTAAAGGTGATGGTCGTGCCTGGTACCTTTGAGAAAAATGGGTGCAAGGCAAGGCCCGCCGGTGCCGGGCGATCCCAGCGATTGGTCATGGCAAGGCTGATGGTCAAAGCGCCAGGGGACAGCTCAAACCTCTGCCTTGCGTCGAAGGGGAGCGGCCAATCGCCCTTTGCTGGCGCATGGGTGAAGCCCAATTCCAACGCGGCTTCAGATTGCGTCAGGATTTCCCATTCGGCCAGCCAGCCATGGCCGTGAATAACGCCGATGTCATTACGGGTTGCGCGCAGATCATGGCGGGTGTCATCAATCACAATGGAGGGGGTTATCCGACCAAAATAAGGTGTGCACGGATAACAGGCCGCCTGCAGCACATCATGGCGAACCCTCGCTTCAGTCGTCGGGCGCATTACCGGTGCGTCCTTCACGTTAAATCGCAAAAGTGTCCCGCCAAAAATCGACACCTCCGCCAGGGTATCATGCGCCGTGAGTGTAATCATTTTTCGTGCTCATCAGGCGGTGCGCTCATCACTAAACATTCGCATAAAGACATAAGCTACGGCCCCGGCGGCGACAATCCCCAGCCCTGATAAAGCTTCAATTGGCCGTTCCAGCAAAATGAAAAACAGCGTCCAGCCGGTCAGTGCCAGATAAACCAGCGGTGTCAGCGGGAAGAGAAGAACCCGGTAAGGCCGGTGCAATGACGGTTCTCTTATGCGTAATACGAACAATCCGATCACCGCGAAGAACGAATTCAACGCGACGGTGAAGCCAGCGAAAACCAGGATTGATTCAAAGCTGGACGTTAGGATGAAAAAAATCGCAACGAGGGATTGTAACCAGATGGCGCGGAAGGGAATTCCATCCCTGTTACGTGCAGCGAAAGGGCGGAAGAGCGGAAAATCTTCGCCGATTGCCTGCAAGACCCGTGGTCCGACAATTGTCATGGCACTGACGGTGGAAATCAATAGGGCGGCCATGACCACCCCAAAGCCGTTTGCCGTCACATCCCCAAAAATTGATTTGGCCGCGATGAAGGCGATTTCTACCTTCCCGACCATGTCTGCTGCTGGTGCTGCTTTCAGGAAAACGGCATTCAGGGAGATATAAAGAACCGTTACAATCAATGTGCCCAAGCCCAATATCCAGGGGAGCGTTTTTTGCGGGTTTGCGGTCTCGCCCGATAAA
>SHAI01000006.1 GCA_004213235.1 Parvularculaceae bacterium | reverse complement strand
TGAAAGATGACAGTGGTAAGCACCGCGATGGTGTAACCGTGGCGCGAAAACTCAAAAAACTCGGCATGCGGTCATCGGATACGGCTGAGTTTTTCTTTGAAGATGTGCGCGTACCCCAACGCTATCGAATTGGCGAAGAGGGCGCGGGCTTCATGTATCAGATGTTGCAATTTCAAGAAGAGCGGCTTTGGGGGGCGTTGTCTTCCATAGTGGGTATAGAGATGATTATCAATGATACGATCGAGTATACAAGCCAGCGCAAGGCTTTCGGCAAGTCAATTCTCGACAATCAGGTCGTGCATTACCGAATTGCGGAGCTCAAGACAGAGTTAGAAATGCTCCGGTCTTTTGTTTGGGATGCGGTGGAAAAAATGATGTCTGGTGAAGATGTCACCATGATGGCATCCATGGCAAAGCTGAAGGGTGGCCGACTGGCGCGTGAAGTAAACGATTCTTGCCTGCAATATTGGGGCGGCATGGGCTTCATGGAGGAAACGCCTGTGTCGCGTGCTTATCGCGATGGACGTCTGGCATCAATTGGTGGTGGTGCGGATGAAGTGATGTTGGGGATCATCTGTAAGTATATGGGTATTCTCCCTGGTAAAACGAATAGAAGTTAAATCAATATCAATTGGCCGGCGCGCTTTTCGTCATTTCGGAAAAGACGTGTGCGACGGTCCCAGGGAAAAACAGTAAAATCATGACACTCCCCACAGAGCTTGATGACATTTTATTGGCGCGACGCAAGTCAATCCTCACGGTCACGCTAAACCGGCCGGAAATGAAAAACGCGCTAAACGGTGCAATGGTCGAGGGGTTAACCCGTTTGGCTGACGCGCTATTGCAAACGCACGAGGTCCGCGCAGTCGTCCTGCGTGGTGCTGGCGGGGCATTTTGCGCTGGCGGCGACATTAAGGAATTCGCCAAGCAGATGATGGCTCCAGACCCAGCTCCTGGTACAGATGATCCGGTGCGGCGTGGCAATCGCGCTTTTGGCACTCTTCTGCAAAAACTGGATGCACTGCCTCAAGTGCTAGTTTCCGTGGTTGATGGTCCTGCTTTCGGCGGTGCTATGGGGTTATTATCCGTATCCGATATGGTAATCGCGTCGCGGGATGCAAAGTTTTCCTTGTCGGAGACGACCCTTGGCATTCCCCCGGCGCAGATTGGTCCATTTGTGGTTCGCAAGATTGGTCTTTTCAATGCGCGGCGGCTGGCTCTAACCGGTGCGCGGTTTGATGCCAATATTGCGCTGGGCGTCGGGTTGGTTGATGAAATCGCGGACGATGGCAATATAAATACATCGCTTACTGAGGTATTAAACGCAATTGGCCGCTGCGAATCCGGCGCGGTGGCTGCGACAAAACGGCTATTAAATCGGGCCGCAGCCTCTATCGGTAGCGATCAGTTAGATCAAGCGGCAACGGATTTTGTCACGTGCCTTCGCGGGGCAGGGCGCCAGGGCGCAGCTGCATTCGCCGGAAAACAGATGCCGCCATGGGTAGAAACCTATGAAAGTGAGGTTGACGCATGACCAAGATTCGAACGGTACTCATCGCCAATCGCGGCGAAATTGCATGCCGGGTTATGCGAACGGCTCAGGAACGCGGTATAAAGACTGTTGCGATCTATTCCGATGCGGACGAAGATGCATTGCACGTCCGCCTGGCAGACGTCGCGGTACATATCGGCGGTGCCGCCGCTAGCGAGAGTTATCTCGACATCGACAAAGTCCTTGCCGCAGCAAAAGCAACGGGCGCCAACGCCATCCATCCCGGCTATGGCTTTTTGTCTGAACGCGCAGAATTTGCTGAGGCTTGTGCGCAGGCTGACATAATCTTCATTGGTCCACGCGCGCGCGCGATTGCCGCAATGGGGGACAAGGCGGAGTCAAAACGCCGGATGATTGAGGCCGGTGTACCGACAATTCCCGGCTATCAGGAGGAAGATCAATCCGTTGCGGCGCTGACCAATGCAGCAAACGAAATTGGCTATCCGGTAATGCTGAAGGCGTCGGCCGGTGGTGGTGGGCGCGGTCAACGGGTAGTCAATTCCGTTGACGAAATTGCCGAAGCCATTGAATCCGCGAAGCGGGAATCCCTTAGCTCATTCGGGGATGATCGATTGATTATCGAAAAGGCAATCATTGGTGCACGTCACGTAGAAGTTCAAATCATGGGTGATGCCCATGGGAATATCCTGCACTTTGGCGAGCGCGATTGTTCATTGCAGCGTCGCCGACAGAAGGTCATAGAAGAAGCTCCCTCGCCGGTCATTTCGCCGGAGCGCCGGGCCCAGATTGGGTCTGCGGCTGTAGAAGCTGCGCGCGCTGTAGATTATCATAATGCTGGAACTGTTGAGTTTCTGTTCGATCCCGCTTCGCAGGAATTCTATTTTCTGGAAATGAATACGCGCCTTCAGGTCGAACATCCCGTTACTGAAGAGGTTACAGGCATTGATCTGGTCGATCTGCAGTTTGACATAGCAGAAGGAAATGAAATTCCGTTTTCTCAAGACGAGATAGATCTTTTTGGTTGGTCCATCGAAGCGCGTTTGTATGCGGAAGACCCGCAGAAGGGTTTTATGCCTCAGACGGGTGTGATTCACCGTTTGGATTGGCCGCTCGATGCCGCTATCAGAGTTGATGCTGGCGTTGATCAGGGTAATTCAGTTTCCGAATATTACGACCCGATGATCGCGAAGGTAATCGCCACTGGAGAAACACGCGATGAGGCGCGCGAACGGCTGGCTGCTTATCTGGAGAGGATAACCCTCCTTGGGGTGACGACCAATGCGTCCTTTCTGGTTCAGTTATTGCGCGATGAAGCTTTCGCCGCGGGTGAAGCGGATACCGGGTATATCGAACGTCATCTGGATGCGCTTACCGGAAAGGAAGTCAGTTTTAATACGCTTGACGCAGCAATTTTCGGTGCTGCGTGCGTTGACTGGCACTATGGGTTGCTGGCGGGGTTTTCGTCCCGTGCGGGTGCCGGTTTCCCGATGCGGTTATCGGTAGGCGAAACTTTGGTATCTGTACAAATAAAACTCGAAGGCAAGCGGGTTAGCGCAGTGATTGACGACGTGGAAACGTCAATTTCCGTCATGTCCTGCGATGGTGACACGGTTGAGTTTATGGGGGCAGACGGTGTGCGCGCTGCCGCTACAATCGTTCGTTCGGGGTCGGACGTCTATCTGAAAACGGACGGCCGAACCATATCGTTTCAAGACTTGACTTATGCACCCGCGGAGGCCGCTGGCGGTGGCGGCGATGCTATTCGCGCGCCGATGGCGGGTGTGGTCACCAGTATAAGCGTTGATGTCGGGGCGATGGTCGAAAAAGGGCAGACCCTGGCGACAATCGAGGCGATGAAGATGGAGCATCGGCTGGCGGCACCGCGTGATGGTGAAGTCGCGTCGGTTGACGTTGCGATTGGCGATCAACTTGCGATCAGGGCGATACTGATTAATTTGAAACCAGAAACAGATGGGTAAAGAGGGCATAATCATGACCGGCGATAAAGTAACGATCACCTGTGCGTTAACGGGCGTTCTCACCAACCCCCAACAACACCCTGTACCGGTGACACCGGAGCAGATGGCCGACGAGGCAAAACGCGCTTTTGATGCTGGCGCGAGTATCATGCACATTCACTACCGCAAACAGGAAGAGGGGCAGGGTCATCTGCCGACATGGGATCCGGTAATCTGTAATGAGATCAATGACGCAATCCGTGCCGCATGTCCGGGCGTTATCCTGAACATGACGACAGGCGTTGTCGGTCCTGAATATGAATATGTTCTGGAATATCTTAAGGCGTGCAAGCCGGAAATGGCCGCATGTAATGCTGGTACACTGAACTATTTGAAGACGCGCCGCGATGGTTCATGGGCATGGCCGCCGATGACCTTTGATAATTCTGTTGCGAAGATAACCGATTTTATCAATGTGATGAAAGAAATCGGAACGGTTCCGGAGTTTGAGTGTTTTGATGTTGGTATTGTGCGGGCCGTTGGGATGTATATCGACAATGGCATGACGGACCATGCGGACTATAATTTCGTGATGGGTGTTGCATCGGGCATGCCGGCAGACCCGGATTTATTGCCAATCCTGCTGAGATATAAGAAAGAATCCATGCCCTGGCAGGCAACGGTTATCGGCCGGGAGGATGTCTGGGCCGTACACAGAAGAGTAGCGGAGCTTGGCGGAAATCTCCGTACAGGGTTGGAAGATTGCTTCTATCTTCCTTCGGGGGAGAAGGCCGCGTCTAATGGGCCAATGATTGAAGCATTGGCGAGGTACGCCCGCGATGCGGGCCGGGAGCTAGCCAGCCCGTCAGAGGCACGGGAAATGGTCTGCCACGCAGCATAGCTTTATTCTTTAAGCCAATTGTTCGTTGATGGCGCGATCAGCGGCGTCTATTGCGCCATTGACATATGCGTAGGCGTGTGAATCAGAATTGGCGATTGAGATACGCCCGATTTGCGCGCGCCCGGCAATATGTGGGCCATTATCGACGTTGAAACTTGGATCTTCGCCCGCCGCGATGCCATATTCCCAGGCATAGCCATGGGACCATCGGTTTGTTGTGATGCCGGCGATGTCGCGTTTGGCATCAAACCCATATTTGCTCAGCATACCATTTAACTGGGCGATAATGTCGTTCTCGAAGTCGACAAAACTCGTTGCCAATAATTTATAACGTCCCGCGCGTAATTGTTCTTTCATGGGGAGACCCGGTTGTGTCGGGGCGTGCCAACCATTCAGTACAATCGGGTCATCGGGTGATTTTGCGAATTTGTAGTCACCGATGCTGACGGGAAAATCGAGCGCCATATATTTGAAAAAGTGTGCACCCGGCGTGTAGACGGATCGAATGCCCGCAGCGTCAAATGCACGCCAGTTTTTAAGTGCGATATTGCCAATGACGAAGGGAGATTTAACACTATGGGCAAGGGCGTCGGCTTGTTCTGCTGGGACATCGGGGCAGATATAAGGGATGACGCCATTATAACACGCCATGACCACATGTCGTGCCCGGGCGCGATACAGTTTGCCAGATGTGACATAGCTTGCGTCGACGAATTTACCGCCGTCGCCTGCGTGGGTGACGTGCACGGCAGTACTGTTTAGACGAATTTGAATATCATTTTCCGGTCGGTCGAGGGCATCATAATTCAGCTTTCCACGGACTAACGATTCCATACCATCGCCAGCAAGTGAATCGGGTATTAAATCTCGCACCAGTGCGCGCGCCAGGCTGGCGTTTCCGTCAGGGAAGTGATGGATATACGGATCACCCTCTTCGTTATCTGTGGTGTCATGAAGCTTCAATAGCCACGTCCCCGGCATCCCGTATTCCGCGGCGGCATAGACGCTCGCTGCGTCCCATCCCACGCTGACCAGGGGCTGGAAACTGTCACGGATGACCGCGAGTAATTCGTCGGTTGCGCCGGCATATTCCTTTAGAAAATCATGATAGCTAAGTTGATAGGCACGCTCTATGCGTGAAGCCTTCGACATTGAGGCGAAATAATCTTTGGGCTTAGTATATAGATCGAAAAAGGCGGTGCGGGTTGCCTCGCTTATCGGCATGTCGGCGAGCGTGGCTGATAGCTCGTCTTCGGAAAAACTCTCATTGCGCAGTGGCCAGAATGGGTTCTTCGTCAGCGCGCTCCTGCCGAAGGTTTTTTTATCAAAGTACGTACCAATACCAAGTTTGCGGCGACCATAGAAATCCTGGTCAAAATAATCATAGAATCTGTCGACTTTAATGCCGACGTCACGGAGGAGTTTCTTGGCGACGTCTGAATATAATGAAGGGCTTTCCAGGGTTTGGCTGCCGCCCCATGTAATCAACTTTTCGCCGTTTACGGTGAATTCATTACGCTTTGCATGCCCACCAAAGTCATCATGGTTATCAAGCAGCAAAATTTTCTTTCCACCAGCGCTGCGGTCGCGAAAAAATTTCGCAGCGGCCAGGCCGGAAATACCAGCCCCAACAATAACGAGATCATAGATCGGCCCGGTCTGCGGCGCGGGGTGAGAAAATGCTTCCCCGCCCCAGGCCAGCGAATGCATTGTTTCAAATGATCCATCATGGCTGCCGCGCATTCCGGTAAGGGCCGGTGGATAATAGTCGCTGTGAAGCTGGTGATTGCCCGCGACGACGGAAGAAGGGCGAAGCGCCGCGCCAGTGGCAATGCTTAGGGCTGCGCCGTTTAAGAAGTCACGGCGCGATATCGGCCAATCTGAACTCATATCGACACCCTTATGTCCTCGTACGGCAATAAAACACTCAAGAAAGTTATAGTGCTTTGGCGAGTGTAACATTCTTACTGCGGTTTAAAAGACCGAGCTGACTACTCTCGTGTCCGCACGGAAAGCTGATTTAGCATTTGTATATGTGTTCTGGTCTTGTAGCTTCAAATCATGTAAACTTTGGCCACTCGTTTGAAGGCGTTGAAGATGGCTGATCAATTGGCTCGGGAAAATCAAATCGCGCGTGATGCGCCGCCTTCATCGGGGTCGAATAGAGAGAAATTTATTCTTTGGTTGAAGTGGAGCATTTATGTGCTCCTGACACTGAATTTCTTTTATTATCTTTATGAAGATATGATGTCGGCGCGTTTTACGCTGACAAGTAGCTCCGGCATTTTGAAATGGATGGAGAATTATGTCGCCTCCTTTGAGGCTATTTCCTGGATTGTCCTGATACTGGTCTATGAGCTTGAAACCTATTGGCTGGATGATGATTTCAGCAATAAACTGGTTGAAGGGGCGATGCTGACGGTCAAAATTGTCTTTGCGATCCTGATTTTGCAGACGAGTTTTTCCTACACATCAATCGTCATTAGTCTCCCCCAAATCATCCCCTTGGCGGACGTGAAAACGCTGTGTGATCTTGCTGGCCAGGATTATTCGTTTTTACGTGATCTGCGGTACACAACAGTAACCGCTGAGACGTGTGGAGAAATTCCGTATGAGGGAACGCTATATGCGGTGCCGCGTGAGCCGGTCGTGATGGATACAGCCGGGCGCATGGACTTTATATTATTGAGTATTGCCGATATTTTTGAGAATTATTCCTGGCTTGTCATCCTTGCTATGACGGAACTGGCCGTTCGGTTGCAAAATAAGGGGGTATTTGAAGGGCCGGCTCTATTATGGTCAAACCGGATAAAATATTCAGCCTATCTGGTCATCTTCGTGGTGTTCTCTTACTGGCTGAAAGAGGGGTACTATGTTTATGCGTGGGATGAATTTGTTTGGGTCGCCGGGTTTGGCGTCCTCGATTACAATCTGCGGGCGTGGCGGGCCGAACTTCGCGCAGAATCCTCGCCTGCTCAGATAGATAGCGCCTGACATTGGTATAAAAATCCGACATCGGATCGATGTAGTTTAAGGCGTGATCCGCCTGAGCACGGTTATGCGCGCACTTATGCGCCTTGCGCGGGGACAGACTAAGACGCGTCGGCAAGGGTCGGAATTTTCTTCCGCAGCATGAGATACATGTAAGAGTATATGATCATTGCGGCGATTGACGCGAGGCCACACATTAAAAATACCGCATTATAGCCAAGGTTATAGGCCAGCAATGTTGCCGCGATGTTTGGCCCAAGGATTTGCCCAAGGCCCTGCGCGCCGGGCATGAGCGCCGCATACCGGCCGGTTTTGTCCACATTGGCGATGGTCGCCATTTGATAAACGTCGATGAATATCCATAGATAATTGAAGGCGAAGACGCTGATTGTGAAAGTGATATTGTTAATACCAAGCACTAAAAGCCACACGACGATTGCATGAATGATCAGTGTGCCAAGAAGCGGGCGCGCAAGCCCGTAGCGGTTTGAAATCACTGTTGCGGTGAGGCACCCTGCAATGCTGAACAAAGAGGCAATCGTCAGGGCATTACCGACCCATTTGTCTGATGTTGCGGTGCCTGCCGTGGCAAGCTCGATATAGGTCCAATAGGCTCCAATATTGACATATACAGCCATGATCGCCCCAAGTACGAGCCAGGGCACATAAGCTGGTACGTCCAATTGCGCTGGTTCTTCTGTGTCGGAACTTTGTGGGTGTGGCGGTCTTGATGTTTGCGTTGCGCGGGGGGGAATGAACCGGACGAAAACAAGGCCGACGGCGAAGGAGATCATGAAAGCTGCGTAAATGCCATTCACCGGGAGTTTCGGTAGAAAATAAATCTCCGCTGCCTGAGAAAACGCAAAACAAAATAGCAAAAGATTGAAAGTCCGCGCCGGGTTGGAGGTGGCCGAAAGTGTCGCGATGGCAACGCTTGTTAAAATCCCGGCACCAAACCCGGCGGCAAGACGTAGCGCGAGCATCATCTCATAATCAGTATAGACCATGCAAAGGCCATTCATCGCAATGGCGAAGAGGCCGGACAGGATAATCAGCAAGCGGCGGTCATAGCGCGTAATGAGCCAGGCGGTCACGACAGACCCAAGCGATAAGCCGCCAAGGTCAGCGCCTGCGACCCGGCCAACCTGCGGTTCAGTGAAACCCAGAAGATTGACCCATGCAGAACTGATGACGGGAATTCCCACCAGGACAGCATACCCGGCCAGTGCCAGATAAAGGGCGACGCAGACAGTACGCCAATCATCGAACACATTCTTTGTTGTTGAAGGGGCGTGCTGTGTTTGATCTGTCATAGGGGCTCTTTTCTTGAGGGAAATCAGACTTTGCCGGAACTGACCCGGTTAGGAAGATTAAAGGTCATTGTGCTGACCTAACTCAGTTGCCAGAGATATTATTGAATTTAACTGCCGGAGAAATGCTGTGACATTGGGGCAAGAGATGACAAAAATTGATGTGCCCTTGGCTAATCTTTCTTTCCATATCACAGTCAGGTCCTGACATGGGAAGACCTTAAACCAAAATACTCAAGCTTCAACATATCTTGGCGGATGGCCCTTATTGGGGAAAGCAGGATCGTGAGCCTTCACAAGGCAAATAAAAATGCCGGCCCGTTTGAAGGGGCCGGCAGGTTTTTCGTAGGTAACTTTTTCCAATCAGAATGATTTACTAATGGACAGCGTGTACTCGCGCGGGCGTGCTGTATAAACCCGATTGTCCGGCCACCGCGGCGGGTTGAAATAGACCGGCCGTTCATCCCAGAGATTATTGATGGAAAAGTAGATCTGAAGATCATCTCGGGTAATACCGAAGCCGAGCGAGCCAATATCATAAGAAGGTTGGACACGCGGCACGGGTGCTAAATTCCCCGTCAGAAGGAGGGAGCCTGTGGAGCCATTAAATTGTTCGCCCACATATGTATAGTCGAACCGGGCGTACGCTTCTGCGTCCCAGAACGGTAACTCGAATGTTTTCTCCAGGCCGAAATTAAATTTCCAATCGGGAGATAGTGGTAGTTCCTCGTCTTCAAAAAGAAGCGTTTCTGGGCCAAAAGGTGTGTTCAGGGTGACATCTTCGACGGAACGCGCATTAATGTAGGCGGCCGACCCGTCAAAAGTCAGGCTTTCACTGATGGCGTAATTCCAGTTCGCTTCCACGCCCTGGATCACCGCACGGCCCGCATTGAGAATAATCGAGCCAAAGCCGAAATCCAGCGTAGGATCGTTGGCGTTAATTTGAAGATCACGCCAGACCATGTGATAGGCTGACAAATTCACCGTTAATTTGTCGTCCAGCATGGTCGATTTTAAGCCAACCTCATAATTGATCAATTTGTCTGAGTTGTAGCGTGGCGGTGCGGTACTCCCTGGACGGAGAATGTTACCGCCACCCGTCCTGAAGCCGGACGAGCGCGTGAAATAAGCCAGCACGTCGTCTGTCGCGGCATATGTCAGGGTAGCAAGCGTCACAAAGCCGTCGTCCGGTGCCGTTGCCTGGCGGGGGAGCAAATTACCTGCCCCATCTGTCTGGCAGCCACTGGTTTCATCAGCGGGGTCATTGAATGTACAGGTGAACGCAAAATTGCCATCATTGACGACGGTTAGGTAGTTATTGGTCTGATCGATATCGTAATACCGTGCACCACCCAGGACGCTCAAACGATCTGTAATACCAAAGCCGAGCTCTGCGAACACGGCCCACTGCTCGATAACATCGTCGGCTACGCCGTTATACTGAATGCCAGGCTCATTGATCGTTGTCCCGTAATAAGCATTGAGCGTCGCAGCGAGTGAGTTAGACCAGCCATCTGTCAAGGAGCGGAAATCAAACACGTCAGTGAAGCGTTCATAATAACCACCGGCCATCCAGAGTATTTCACTCTCTGGTTTGGATGTGAGACGAACCTCCTGTGAAAAACGCGTGGTTTCCGTATCGAAAAGCGACACCAGGCTCGCGTCGGAGTACTCCGTCGCAACGTAATAGCTAGTGGCATTATATGTAACCGCCGTGATGGCACTTTGATATGCCGCAAACAGATAGGCCGTGTCGCCGCGCGCGAATTCGGCGTTCTGTTGAAGTCCTGTACTCGCCAGGAACGGTGACCAGTAAGACGAAGCATCCCACTGATAGAAATAGTCACGTTCAAAATAAGTCGTCGACGAGGTCAGATCAGCAAATCCGAGATCGCCTTCAATTTTTAATAAGGATGCGTACCATTCGTCATCCGTGAATTCTTCGTTGAAACGAACCGTCTGAAGGTCACCGATATCCGGGTTATACGCCGCAACGCCGCTGGAATTGGTATCCTGCCACTGGTACATGGCCGTCGCGGTCCAATTTTCGTTGACTTGCCATTTCAACGAAGCACGCACGCCGCTAATGTCGTAACCCCCAATATCGTCTTCCACGAAGGCGTCATTGGACAGAAAGTTTCGGGTTATGTTCGATGCGCCTGGACCAAAAATTTCGTCAATTGCGTCAGAATCACCAGGTGCCGGGAAGGAGTGTGTCTGAGAGGAATCGCCGGCGATGTTATCAATATAACCGCCATAATCCGCATGCCATCCGGCTACCCTCAGGGCGAGGACGTCTTTGACCAAGGGTATATTGATGGCACCGCTGAGATCATAGCTTGGATCGCCATTTTCGGTTACCGTCCCCCCTACATCAACAAAACCACCGAACTCGCCAAGATCCGGCTGAACGGTCACATATTTGAGTGTGCCCGACTGGGAGCTTGCGCCATATGTCGTCGGCTGTGGACCTGAAACAGCTTCCAGCCGTTCAATATCGACCAGCCAGATCTCCGGGTTCTGCCCCTCAAGCTGCATCGGTATTTCATCGAGATAGAGCGCGGATGAGGAAGTCCCGTTGAACGACTCCGCTGTGGTCGTTGCGCCGCGGAACACGATAATCGACTGGCCCGGCAGAAATTGTGAAAAGCTGAGCGATGGAATGCGCAGGGCATAGTCGGCGATCGATTTAAGGCCGCCCTTTGCGATGTCATCTTGGCCCAACGCTTGAACGCTAAGAGGAACATCCTGCAGGCTCTCGACGCGCTTTCGCGACGTTACGATGATCTCGTCGTCTTGCCCTGATTGAGCAAGCGCAGGAGCCGCGCCAAGCACGAACACGAGTGCAGCCGTGGAAACACCACTTCGCAGATTGGACTTCATCATATACTCCCTCACGTTAAGGATCAGATCCGGGCAAAGCCTGAGACTTTCAACATAGCGAAATACAATAACAACTTCCCTATGATAATGTGATCTCGTTTTTTTTCGAAAGTGTTTCGTCTGAAATCACATCAAATCGGTGCCATGGTGTTGCAATATAACCTCAATAGCGTTTTCGCCATGCTGTGGCGAAGGCTCATGCCGCGCAAATGTTTCTTGACAGCACAGTCAGGTCTGGGAATTAGTCTAATAAATTCAATGGTTACGCCAAATTCATCGAGGTAACGGAGCATTTTATGTCGTCGAGTGAACTGGCCCAGCTTCGTTCGGTTTTCGAGCGGATCGTCGTAATGATCCAGGAGGGACGCCCCGCTGAGGCAGAGATAATTGCCCGTCAGGTGCTGATGAACAATCCCAACGAGCCAAACCTGCTCCGTCTGCTCGGGGTGTCCTTGTTGCGTCAGGGAAAATTAGAGGACGCGGAAAAGACGCTTTCTCTTTGTGTGCGCCTAACGCCGCATCTTGCAGCAGCCCACGAGCAGCACGGCGCTGCTTTGGCCGGGCTTGGCCGGACTGAAGAGGCAGAGCAGGCATTGCGCAAGGCATTGCAGCTCGATCCGAAGCTCACCTCTGCCTACAATAAATTGTCCAACATTCTCGCCATGCAGGGAAAGGCCAGGGAATCACAGACAGCCCTGAGCCGGGTCTTTGAACTCAATCCGCACGCAGCTGAACTAAAAACGGCAATGAACGACCTTCACTATGGTCGGTTGGATGACGCGCGGGTAAAGGCGCGCGCCGTTTTGCGTCAAGATCCCGACAGCGCCAACGCGCTGTATATCCTGGGCGGTGTGGCCATGGCCCAGGAGGCGTTTAATGATGCTGAGGCGTTGCTCCGCCGCACGACCGAAGTGGCACCGGATTTCGCCTTTGCCTGGGGTCAGTTAGCACTGGCACTCAGTAAACAGCGCAAGCATGATGAGGGTGCCAGGGCGGCCCAGAAAGCCATTTCGCTTGATGCCACAAACCCGGAATGGCCAAATATCCTTGGTAATATTCATCTGCTTGCAGGCGATGAAGAAACGGCATTGACGGCTTTTAAACGTGCAGTACAGATCAAATCAGACCATACAGGCGCACGGGTTGGATTGGGGCATATTTACAAGACCCTGGGGCAACAGGAGCTGGCCATTGAGAATTACCGTATGGCGACAAAATCCCGACCCGATCTGGGGGAGGTCTTTTTCAGCCTGTCCAATCTAAAGACATTCAAGTTCGACGAAGATGAATTGCATCATATGCGCACGATCGTCGACAGCGGTAAATTAGAACCTGAATCTGAGGTGAATTTTTGCTTCTCATTGGCCAAGGCCTATGAGGATGCCGAAAACTATGCTGAAGCTTTTTCTTATTATCAGCGTGGAAATAATACCAAGCGGCCACTCGTCAAGCACGACCCTGCTGAGTTTCAAAACATGGCCGACGTCATTATGAAAACCTTCACAAAGGAGTTCTTCGCCGAACGTGAAGGTTGGGGGCATGATGATCCATCACCCATTTTAATATCCGGATTACCACGTTCGGGGTCAACGCTGGTTGAGCAAATCCTGTCCAGCCATTCCGCGATTGATGGCACGGCGGAATTGGGTGACCTACAGGAAATTGCTCTTACGTCAGGCTCTAACCGAACCGACGGATTGTTTTATCCTGTCTCAATGCTCGACACGCCGGCGGAAATTGTAGAGGACCTCGGTAAAGCATATATCAGCGCGACGGCGCGCCACCGTCAGGGGGCACCCTATTTTACCGACAAGATGCCCAACAATTTTCCCCATCTTGGTTTTCTGCATCTGGTATTGCCGAATGCAAAAGTCATTGATGCGCGCCGGCATCCTTTGGATTCCTGTGTTGGTTGTTTTAAACAACTCTTCGCCCAGGGGCAGACATTCACCTATGACCTATTTGATCTCGGGGAATACTATAAGACCTATGTTCAGCTCATGAATCATTGGGATGAGGTAATTCCAGGCAAGGTCTTGCGTGTACAGTACGAAGATAATGTCGCCGATCAGGAAAAGCAGGCGCGACGGATGATTGATTTCCTGGGGCTGGACTGGGAAGAGCAGATCACGCGGTTTTATGAAACCGATAGAGCGGTAAAAACGGCAAGCTCCGAACAGGTGCGCCAACCCATCTATAATAAATCATTGAACACGTGGAAGCGCTATGAATCGCATATCGAGGACTTGATCATCCAGCTGGAAGATGTTCTCGCTGATCTGCCGGCGAATCTTGAACGCCCGGCGATACCGGAATAATCAGCCTCAAGAAAGTCTATCTTTTGTTCCAGGCGCTAAAACGGCCAGACTTCCAGGCCGTGGACCGCATTGCGGATATCTTTTGATAGCGTCACCGATGTGATGGTCTTGTTTTCGGCAAGATCATGGATGGCGATTGTGGATGGAGATGAGCCCGCGGCAATCTGCGTTTCATTGATGATGCACAAACCACGACCAAAACCCTGCCGGGCAATCCTGGCTTCGTCGAGGCCCAGGCCGGTCAATTCATCCTCCTGATACACTGGTACGCCAAAGACACGGCTTTGTTCCTCATCGCGGGCGGCATAACGTACACAATTGGATTGCGTGTCATTCAACAGAACACCCCCTTTGTAAGGGCGTGCATTGTGCGTCCCCTTGGGCAAGCTCGCCGCGACACCGGTGCGCCGGCCATTGAAGAAAACTAAATCAGTATTCAGGCCGGATACGTAAAGCCCGCCAGCAGTGCAATGCACATTGTTGATATGCATTTTATTCAACGGGATCGGCCCATCATCTGTGTTGGGATTAAATGGTGAAAAATTCAGATTGACCCCATCAGTGCGCAGATACATGGCGCGATCAAAGGTATTTTTACTCAGGTCAAACAGCAAGATCGTGTCAAATGCCGTTGACGTCACGAAGAGATGACCTTCGTGAACGGTGATCTCGTGCGCGTGTTTCAGATACTGATTGCGGTACGATGCGACAAGGTTGAACTGAGGATCATATTCGAACAACTCATCGCTGGCAGCGATAAAAACACGTTCCCCAATGATCGCCACGCCGCGCAAACCCCGGTCCCAACCGCGCCCGCGCCAATCGATATCCATCGTGTTCCAGTCGATCGGCTGCTCTACATGGCGCGCGTCAAAATCGACAATGTAAACACCGCCATGGCTTTCTCCTTGTTGACTTCCCCTGACAACGGACGTGGCGATGAGTTTAACCATTTGAAATCACAACATTCTGTTCACGGATTGCATCCGCTGGTACGTAATCGAAGATAAAGGTAATTCTATCTTCTTTGCCCGCGTTCACCACACTGTGCACCTTGCGGTTATTTATTTCATAAACGTGATCCAGCTCAAATCGATAGGGGCGACCATCAATCATGAATCGGACATTTCGGTTGGTGGTGATGGGAACGTGAATACGGTGGCCATATTTAAACGACGGCAGTGAGTCAAAATGGGGCGTGATTGACTTGCCCGCTTTGAGTTTCGCTGCGACCGCCCGCAAGATAACGCCGCCGGGTGTGTAATGTTCGGCAATTATCTTGTCCATCAATGGCTTTGCTTCTTCGTGAAGGCGTGTCCAGCCGCTCTCGCGTGTCACTTCCACTTCTGGCCAGGTGAGGGAGGCAAACAGCATAACGATGGATTCTGTTTGCTTGTGAACTTCATAATCATCCTGGCGCTGATTAGATTCGTTCCAGGCAGCAGGCTCCTGATCAAGGATAACCCGCCGCAATGGTTCCACATCATATTTGCCCCAGTCAATGAGCGGCTTGCCAATATCCATCTTCAGCCTCTATTCCCGGACACGCACGCAATCGAAATAGCTGCGTGCCGCCCGCATTTGCCATGCTTCTTAATAATGCTGGGTTAATGGTGTAAAGTCGAGCTGGTGTCATAGCGCATTCGCCAGATTCTTCAGATACCAGCGCACAAATTTCTGCAAGGTCTCTTCAAATTCTGGGTGGTAAGGCCCAGGGGTGAAGAAGCGTGAATTTGCGCCCGCGCTATTGCGTTTGATGATAAATTCATCTTCCAGCGTCGTATTGTGCCAGAGTGCCGTCAATCGGTCTACGTCATAATCGACACCTTCCTCCGCATTGGCGTCTACAAACCAGACAAGCTTTATATCGCATGATGTCAGGCCGCGCGGGATAAATCGATAGAGAACGCAATGGTCTGGATAGTTCAACATGAAGGTGAGGGGGCCAAACTGAAAATCGCCTGTACCGCCGTCATAGCCCTTCATTTTACCCATGAGGGGGGCAACGGGCTGCCCATCCTCAGAACCAGTTTGGAACCCCTCATATAATCCGTACCGGGATGCTGAGACACATGCGCCAAAGCTGTCAGCATCGTCATATATTTTGATATGTTCCGCTTCAATTCCCGGTACGCCAGTAACCTCCGGCGCGCGTGCCTGCATGGCTTCGACCTGACCTTTGACGTTACAGTAAAGATCCTGCAGCGTATGCATTTTTGCGTAGGTTCGATGGGCATTACCGCAATGATAGCATTCTAAATAATTCTCCAGGCAGAACTTCCAGTTCGCCTCAATCTGATAGGTGCGCTGATCTGCAATTTTTGCGTTGCCGAGACTGTAGGCACCGATCTGCGCGCCCGCTTTTTGAAAAGCCGGCAATGGGTCAGCAGCATCCTGATCGCAATTGACAAAAATCATGCCTTCAAAAATGGCCAGGCGTGCTTTTCGCAGCGGATAATCCGCAATATTGAAACCATCTAGAACTTGCATATGACGGGCAGCACGCAATGTGCCATCCGTATTATAGGTCCAGGCGTGATATGGGCATACGAAACTTGTTGCGTTGCCTTGTTGTTCTTCACATACCCGCGCGCCGCGATGGCGACAGATATTGAACAGGGCGTGGATGTTATTTTGCTTGTCGCGAACGATGATGAGTGCGTCTTCGCCAATTTCCAGTTGGACAAAGTCACCCGGGTTCGGGATCTCTGATATGTGTGCGGCGTAGATCCAGCTCTTGAAAACCAGGGATGTCAGCTCCTGTTCATAAACAATGTGGGAGCGATAAAAATATGGATCGATGGCAAAGCCGCGTTTGCTGTCTTCTGCGGCGATTTTTCGCTGCATCAGATCAACAGTGTCATCCACCAGTGTCGCGATTCTAGACATGACCAATTTCATCCAGTCACCAGGTGCCGGCTACCGCCAAAAAACGTCATGCCAGAACCAATATAGCGGGCGCGATTGGGAGGCTATTTCGGGGTCCATCCGGCAATCGCTTTCACCTCAAGAAAGTCTTCCAACCCCCACACACCGCCTTCGCGGCCGTTCCCTGAGGCTTTCATGCCGCCAAATGGACTACCACGTCCTAAATCTGCACCATTTGCTTCCACCATGCCAGACCGCAAACGGCGGCTGACGCGCTCAACGCGCTCCGGGTTTTCGCTTTGGATATAGTTCGTTAGTCCGTATGGGGTGTCGTTGGCGATAGCAATTGCTTCTTCTTCATCACTAAACGGGATGATGGAAAGAACAGGCCCAAAGATTTCTTCGCGCGCGATTGTCATGTCATTGTTTACGTCGGCAAATACGGTCGGGCGGACAAAGTACCCACGGTTGAAACCATCCGGCCGGCCCGGCCCGCCGGTAACAAGGCGTGCGCCTTCTTCAATCCCTTTTTCGATTGCGGCCTGAATTTTATCGAATTGTAGTTGGCTGACAACTGGCCCGATGTGATCCCCCGGCTGCAAGCCGAGGCCAATCTCGGTTTCTTCTGCCGATGCTTTTGCCTGAGCAATGGCGTCGTCATAACGATTGCGATGCACCAGCATGCGCGTTGGCGCATTGCAGGATTGCCCGGTATTCTTGAAACAGTGGTCCGCGCCGCGTTTTACGGCATCGTCGCTGGCGTCTTCGAAAATGATGTTCGCACCTTTCCCCCCGAGTTCCTGGTGCACTCTTTTATGGGTGTCGGCAGCGTCCTTGGCGATTGCAGCCCCGGCCCGCGATGAACCGGTGAACGAAATCATGTGAATGTCCTGGTGTGTTGACATTTGCGTGCCGACGCCGGGACCATCGCCATTAACAAGGTTGAAGACGCCTGCAGGCGTTCCGGCATCATGGATAATCTGGGCGAAGGCCATCGATGACAATGGCGCGATCTCTGATGGTTTGAGAACCATGGTGCAGCCCGTCAACATTGCCGGGATGACCTTGAGGGTGACCTGGTTCATCGGCCAGTTCCAGGGTGTGATCAGGCCGCAAACACCAACCGGTTCATACAGAATCCGATTGTCCGGCGCGTCGCCATCAAGCGGGCGCTCAAATTTGAATTTTTTGACGGCGTCAAGGAAGTTCGCGATATGCCATTCACCAGCATCAGCCTGGCTTGCTTTGGAAAAATCAATTGGCGCACCCATTTCCAGGCTCATCGCCTCGGCGATTTCGTCAAAGCGCTCCACATAAAGCGCATGAATCCGTTCCACCAGAGCGATCCGCTCGGCAATTGGGGTTGCTGCCCAGGGCTCAAAGGCACGGGTCGCAGCCGCTACTGCGGCATCAAGGTCGGCCTGGTCGCCAAGGCTGATGACGGCACATACCTCCTCATCTGACGGATTGATCACTTCGAAGTCATTTTCCCGCGCGGGCGCAGTCCAGGCCCCGTCGATATAAAATTCTCTTTTAGTCAGCATGAAAGGCCCTTCCATCTGATGAAGTCTGCGATGGCGCTCAAATTGCCCGCGTCGCCGCTGGAAAGCAAGATGTGATCACGGTTGCAAATCGCGCCGGATTCACGCGATGATCTAATCATGGCAGCCGGTAAAACAACGCCAACTGCCGAGTTTCTGCCGGCCGGGATATGGTTTATCGGGCGGTGAAGGTGCTGACGATGAAAATGAAGGCAATCACGACAACAACAGGGAAGGTGCGCCCGTGTCAGTAACAGTTGCATGTACGCAATTGGCGTGCAGTTGGGATATTGATGATAATATAGAGCGGGCGGTGGCTCTGGTGAACGACGCCGCAGACAAAGGCGCGCAAATTATCCTGCTCCAGGAATTATTTGAAACCCCATATTTTTGCATCGATGAAAGAAACGAGCATTTTGATCTGGCGCACGCGATCGACGCACAGCCAACCATCAAGCGCCTTCAGGCGGTGGCGAAGGCGCGCAAACTTGTCCTGCCGGTGTCATTTTTCGAGAAATGCGGACTCGCATACTTCAATTCCGTGGTTGTGATCGATGCCGATGGGTCGATTGCCGGACATTACCGCAAGAGCCACATTCCTGATTTTCCGGCCTATGAAGAAAAGTTTTATTTCAGTCCCGGCGATACCGGGTTTCGGGCAGTTCAAACGGCCTATGCATGCATCGGCGTCGGCATTTGCTGGGATCAATGGTTCCCAGAAGCGGCGCGGGCTATGGTTTTGAAAGGGGCGGAAATATTGTTCTACCCCACTGCAATTGGCAGCGAGGTCATTCAACCGGATTTAGATAGCAAGGATCATTGGCAGATGGTGATGCGCGGTCATGCGGCGGCGAATATTGTGCCGGTGGTGGCGTCTAACCGGATCGGCAAGGAAAAAAGCGATGCTGGCATAGAGATGGAGTTTTATGGCTCGTCTTTTATCGCCGATCAGATCGGGCAATTGGTACAGGTGGCCGACCGGGTCACCTCCACAAGCCTGACGCACACGTTTGATCTTGATGCCATCCGGCGCCAGCGGCGTGATTGGGGCGTTTTCCGCGACCGCCGCCCGGATTTATATGGCCCGTTGCTAACCCTTGACGGGCAGCAGCCCGCTTGCCGCTAGCCCGCATTAGTCCAATGTCGGCTAATGGTTATTCCGCCCATGGATACCCACCCGGGGATGAAGGCGATCCCTTTGAGGTGTCGTCTCTCAGCGGTGCGATGCCGCGTTTCTTCGTCGGCGCAATCAACCGCCACTTTCCACGCCCAGGCGGTTCTCAGAAGGTATAGACACGATGCCAGTAGAAATTCCGGCTGAAGACCCGCGCAGGGAAGGGTATTATATGCCAGGTGAATGGACCCGCCATGATGCCTGCTGGATGGCTTGGCCCTGCCGCGATGAAATGTGGCCTGATTATCCCGCGACAGTGCAGGACTATGCCAATGTGGCCAACACGATAGCGCGGTTCGAACCTGTGAACATGTTGACGCCAAAGCGGCACGTGAAACTTGCGCAAGAACGTCTGGGCAAAAATGTTCAGGTCATCGATGTGGGTATCGATGATTCATGGGCGCGGGATTCCGGGCCAAATTTCCTCGTGAATGGTGCTGGTGGGCTGGCCGGGTCGTGCTGGACGTTTAATGCCTGGGGCAGAAAATATACGCCCTTTGATCAGGACGCGAAAATGGGGGCATTCATCCTGGAGCAGGCGGGGGCGCGTCGGTTTTCCTCGCCATTGATTGCAGAAGGGGGCGGGGTCACGGTGGATGGCGAGGGGACGGTGATCACGACGCAGTCGTGTTTTCTAAACAAGAACCGGAACCCGCACTGGCACCGGGAGGAAATCGAGGCGGAATTGTGCCGCACGCTTGGGGCTGAAAAAGTCCTCTGGATTCCCGGCGACCCTGATGAAACCGAGACCGACGGGCATATTGATCTGATTGCGGCGTTTATCGAGCCGGGCCGGGTTTTGGTCAGTGTTAATCCCGATACGAGCGACCCACATTATGCCGTTGGCATTAAAAACGCTGAGGCCTTGAAAGGTCTAACCGATGCGAAGGGCCGCAAACTGGAATTAGAATTCATCGAGGATGGCATCTACCATGAGCGCGAATGGAATGGTGGGTGCAGCTCCTATCTCAATTCTTATCTGGCAAATGGCGCAGTAATCGTACCGGGATATGGATATGATCGTGACGATGCAGCGGTCGAGACCTATCAACGTCTGTACCCGGATCGGGAGATTGTTCAGGTGCCGATCAATAACATCGCCATTGGCGGCGGCGGCATACACTGTATCACCCAGCAACAACCTGCGCCATTGGGGTGAGCATTCCGTACTAGTATGCGGATTGTTCAGGCATTGGCGCGCGGACGCTCGGGGATTTATCCAGCTGTTCTGATCGCGAGCTGGTGGCGACAAACAATGATTTTACCGGTGGTCCTTCAGAAAAACAGGGCCCGGCGAAACCGCCGAGCCCTGAATTAACAACGGCATCAAAAAAGCAATGCCGGTTGGGAGGGTCCTGCTACAGACGCGCGCGAACGCGAACGCCATATGTACGGGGGTTGTTGAAGAAACGCGTATTGTCAAACTGGGTGATGATGATCGCTTGTGGGCGTTCAATATCTGTCAGATTGTTGACGTAAGCTTCAACACGGTACTTGTTGTCCTCGCCAAAGGAGGCACCAGCGCCCATGTCGAGGGTGACATAACCGGTCACAAGATCATCCAGACGGCCGGCAGGGTTATCGGGATTGGAGAAATCCTCGCCATTGAAAATGGTCATGTGCTGGGATGATCTATAGCCAAGCGACACGACGCCGTCGAACTGACCCCAGTCCGTTTCCCAAACTTTCGTCAAGGAAGTATTCAACTGGACCTCCGGCGTCCGGATGAGGCGATTGCCTTCGATGGACCGGTTAACGGAATTTGCCGCGTCAACGTCAGCCTGGAAGCGGGAGTCCTGGATCTCTTGCGAGTTCACGACATTCGCTTCGGTTAACCAGAGCAATTTCAAATCCCAGTTGATGTCGTTCGGGAATTGAAGCGTGCTCTCCCACTGGGCCCCATAGATCTCAGCATCGGATGCGTTGAACGTGAAGCCAACGACCTGTCCACCAAGATTATCGAGGATATCTGGATCGATCGTTGTTAGATCAACCCCGGTGAAATCCAGCGCCTGTGCAGTTGACAGCAGTGTCGACAGCTGCAGGTCATTATAATCATAGTAGAAGGCCGAGAGGTTGAGGGTTACGCCAACATCACCCCAGTCGAACTCGTTTTTGGAACCGAGTTCGTAAAGGCGGAGTGTCTCCGGACCATAGGTTGGTGCCAGCGTATCCGTGGTAAAGGCCTGTGGTGCTGACACGGCAGGGTTACCGAGATCAAGTCCTTCTGTGCCTTCTATGTTATCGTTGAAGCCACCTGATTTGTTGCCTGTGGAAACCAGGGCATAGACCAGATTGTTTTCTGTGATGTCATATTCCATCCGCACGCGCCAATCGACAAAGTCATTGTCGAGGCGACCGTTTTGCAGCGCGAAGGACGAGTTGAACGGTGCGAGAGTGAACGGGATACGACCGTTGAAAACTGGCACGAAATTGGAGCAATCGCCGCGGAAGGCAAATGCAACATTATCGCAGAGAGGCCGCTGCTCGGGCGGGATATTCTGAACCGCATCGTCGATTGGTAATTGGTTTGGAAACGCCGCTTCAAATCCGTCACGGTCACCGAACTGCGCCACCCCGTCAAAGAAGAAGGCAAGCGATTCGCCTGGGCTGATTGCGCCGTCTGCATCCGTGTCCGGGTTAAAGATCGTGCGGTCGAATCCTGCAAATTCAAAGCCTTCAGTGCCCAGACCGACGCCATTGGTAAAGCAGCAGGCGAAATCTGGTCCACCGCCAAAGCCGAACGCATAACGCGCATTGATACCAAAACGTTCTTTGGTGTCGTTCGTGTAGCGCACGCCACCAGTCAGCCGGAAACGATCAGTGATAGAGAACGTCGCATCACCGTAAACTGAATAGCTTTCCGTATCTGTGCGCTGGTTGAACTCAATACCCTGGAAGAATGGATTTCGGTCACCTGTCGTGCCCAAAAACGTCTGCTGTTCTTCCTTGAAATAAAATCCACCAAGGGTCCAGATGAGTTTTTCGTCCATGGCCTCACCGAAGAACCGCAATTCCTGGATGATCGATTCTGAATCTGTGATGAAGCGAACCCGCGAGAAATCATCAAAAGTCTCTGCGGAGATATTGTCGAGCGCGCCAGGATAGTTTGGCGATGCCGGCGTGATGAATTCATAATCATAAACGAGATCGCGGTACGACCCGATATATTGGATGTTGAACCAGTCGCCGTCGTACTCAAGCTCGCCCTTGATGCCCCAGTGTTCGGTGTCTTCTTCAGGCGTGAAACCCCGACCAAAAACCTCCCGAGGATCTTCGATTGATGCCGGGTCAATGTCGTTGCCCAGCGGGTTGGCGAAGTTAATGCCGGTATAGCCGGAACCGCGTTGGGAGATATAATCACCCGTAACCGTGAACCGCAGACGTTCAGTCGGCTCGATCAGGTAAGCGGCGCGGATACCGAAATCGTCAGCGGCTTCGGCAACGCCTACGCCTTCGGCTTCTGATGTTGGAATATCAAGGCCTAACTCGCTGCTGTCTGGCGTAACGCTGTTAAGGAAGCTGTCACGTTCCATGCGATATGCGGCAACACGCAGGGCAGAGAAATCCGACACCGGAATGTTGATATAGCCTTCCACGGTATACTGATCATAGTTGCCGTATGACGCTTCGACACCGGCATCAAAAACGCCGAGGCCCGGTGCCCAGGGAATGATATTGACGGAACCAGCCGTTGCGTTACGGCCACGCAAGGTGCCCTGCGGCCCGATGTTCACTTCGACCCGCTCAATATCAAAAAACGCTGCGCCAAAGCCTGCTGGCCGGGGAACGTATACATCGTTCAAGTGAGTCGCCGCGGCGGGGTCACCAAGTTCCGTATTGTTTGAGGAGCCGACGCCGCGAATGTAGACCTCGATATTACCATTATTGTTCGCCACCGACAGACCCGGGATCTTACCGTCGATCTGGTTGATGTTCTGGATGCCGAGCGCTTTCAGTTCGTCGCCACTTACTGTCGCGGCGGTACCCGCATAATCCTGCAAGGATTGTTCGCGACGTTCGACCGTCACGATGATCTCATCCGCGAATGAGTCGTCTTCGTCG
>SHAI01000059.1 GCA_004213235.1 Parvularculaceae bacterium | reverse complement strand
GCGGGCCTTGGCCTTGCCCTGGTCCAGCGTTTCATTACCCTGCACGGCGGTTGGGTGCGATTGGAATCCTCTCCGGGGAAGGGAACGGATGTATCGCTATTCCTGCCGACGGCACACCCAAACACCAATATCGCCCGACCGGATTCCCCCCCAACGAAGACGAGATCTTTGAATACAGGGTCGGCTGAGGTAGATTTGGCTGAGACACAGCTGACTGATACAGAACTGACTGAGACCACGCTGACACAGACAAGGCCAAAAACGCCAGCAGCAAAGCGCGGGAAAACCAGAAGGGAAAAACCGCCAGCGAAGAGCGCAAAACCACGGCGTGCGTAGCTACCACCATCGACGATACAGCAGAATAACCCAGCCGCCGGCCCATACGAATGCCCGACGCAAGGGCTTTCGCACGCTGAGCGGCCGAGCTAAACTGTCGCTATGAGTATTTATATCATGCTGGCCTTACTGCTCTCCCCCGAAGCCCCGTATCAGCCGGATTTCCTGCTGGATACCCCATTGGAACTGTCAGGGTCTCCGAATTATGGCGCTCAGGATCCGCAATATACAGACTGCGTCGAGCTGTTGATTACAGACCTGGAAAGCGGCCGTGAGGGGGCACGCACCTGGGCGCACGATGGTGGCGGGGCACCGGCCATTCATTGCCTTGCAATCGCCGATCTTGCTGCAGGTTATCCGCGACTGGCGGCGGTCCGCCTCGCTGAACTTGCAGAACAGCCCGCCGCTGGCGAAGCAGACGTTCGCGCGATGATCTACGCACAGGCGGCGCTGGCCTGGCTCGACGCAGAAAACCCAGATTTAGCTGTGTCCGCTGCTGAAAGCGCCGTCATGATCAACGCCAATGCTGGCGATCTTCACATTATTTCGGCAAAGGCATATTTCGCAGCTGGGCAGCTGGAAAAAACAGTGGAGGCTATTGAGCGCGCTGAAACACATGGCGCTGTCTCCGCAGAAGGGTTCCTCCTCAGCGCGCGCGCCCACAAAGCGCTTGGGCGCAATACAGATGCCGGGTCCGTTCTTGTCCGTGCACTTCAACTTGACCCATTCAATCTAGACGCTCTCGTTCTTCGCGGTGACCTGATCCAGGCTGGCGTTGCGATCCGCGCTGATTATCAACCGGTCACGCAGAAACAAGATTAATTCGGCCGCGCAATGACACGCACTCCGTCAAAACCAATTTGCGCCATCGCATAGTTTAAGGTTCACCAGACACGCCATGATTGCGTTACCGAATTTCAAAGACGTGATTGCACGCTTTGAGCTGCAACCCCACCCGGAGGGCGGTTGGTATCGCGAGACCTATCGCGCGCCGGCAGCCAGCGGGGAACGGGCAAGCTCAACAGCAATCTATTACCTACTTGAGGCGGGTGCGTTTTCCCATTGGCATCGGATTGATGCGACCGAGGTCTGGCATTTCTACGCCGGGGCACCATTGGTGCTGTCCATATCGTCCAATGGCCATGATGTCGTTACCCATCGTCTTGGCCCAAATATAAGCCCGTCTGAACGCCCACAAGTCGTTGTCGAACCATTTCAATGGCAGGCGGCGGAGAGTTTAGGCGCATGGACATTGGTCGGCTGCACGGTCGTCCCCGGGTTTCAATTTGAGGGCTTTGAACTTGCCCCACCGGATTGGCGTCCAACGCCCAGAACTGAATGATGCGCCTTTCCTGACGCGCCCTCAAATTCTCCACCCCGGAAAAAGCAACCGGTACGGATAGCTGGCGGTTTGTCGCAAATCAGCTGAAAGCTTAATCAAACCTTAACTGAGCCTACGGAATCAATAACATAAACCGCTTTCTGTCATCGTGTGTCAGAGATTGGCCCGGACCTTATTATGGCAAATCCGTTCGACCCATCATTTGACCCCGAATCGCGACGCCTTACCTCCGCGGGCATTAAAGATCTGCAAGATTTGCTGGAAGAAGCGTCGATCCGCCGCCGGACCAATGGCAGAGGTCTTTCACGTGCAGCGGAACTTCATGCAATTGACGCCTTATCCCGAGAGACATCTGCGGGACTTGGGGTTATCGCCGGTGCCTGCATTTTTGTTGCGGCGACCTTTGGTGGCAAAGCGATACCGAGCGCCATTTTGTGGATGGTCATCATGTTTTCGGCGTTGTTTATCTGCCAACAATTGCGCGTTAGGTACCGCGCGGGTGAATACCTTTCAGGACATCCCTTTAGATGGCGTGCGCAATATACTGCCTCACTCAGCGTTTTGAGTGCAGCAACAGGGGCCGGTGTGCTCATGCTGTCCTCAGGGTCTGTTGCAGGCGCGAACATGAGCCAGCTTGCAGTCTGCCTCGGCCTGGGTCTTGCCTGCGCTACAGTGTTTCACAAAGCCCACCTGAAAGCCGGCATGGCCATTGCCGCACCAGGTTTATGCTTCGTCGCAATTGCCTCTGCGCGCATGATAGATGCCGAACCGGTCTTGCTGGGTACAGCGTGGCTGGCCATTTTTACAATCCTCGTCGCAACGATTGTGCGCAACCGCAAGTTTCTGGCGAGTATAAAAGCGCGCTTTCCGAGGACCACATTCAACCGCAAACGCAAGCGCCCCAATCAGCAGACATCCTCCGCACTGCAGCAAAAAGCGGTATCTTAAATTTCGCCAACACATAACTAATGATTTCAGCCGAAAGTGTTCGAAAAAGTTTCAAGCTAAATCGGGCACGGAAAATGGCGGAAGAACGATGCGCCGATTATCGTTCGGCGGTATATAGTGTTGAAAAGCGCGCCGATTAAGCTTGAAAAACGATCCACTGTTCGTTAGCGGGCAGAAGGCTCTTTGCATTACGCAAAAAGGGCCGTCAAAACCATAATTATTGCGCGCCGAAGCGTGAAAATGAAAAGGCGCAGAAAAGTGCCGACAGGCGAGGAACGACATGATGGCGGACGGATTTCGCAGCATCGAAGACAAGGCGATTTTTGGCGAGGTATTGGATCTCGCTAAAAAGGATGAGCGCGCACCAAGATCACCAACCGGGGCGTTAGCAACCGCGTTTGAGAGCCTGGTCCACCAGATCGTTTACTACGCCACGGGCGAGGACAAGAACTGGGAGGAACCGAACTTCCTCCTCAATCGGGCCATTGAATTTTGGCGCAGTACGGAAAACCGCAAAGATGGGAACTCCATTGTCAGCCTGCAGTTAGAGGACGCAGAAGACTGGCGCGCCGCCCGGCTGGTGCTGCAAATTATCACCGACGATAAACCATTCCTCGTCGATTCTGTCAGCGGGGCCTTAACCGATGCCAGCAAGCCCGTTTCGTTTTTCGTCAACGCCGTAATCGACATCCATCGCGACAAAGATGGCAAGCGATGTGCCTCTGGCACGGGGACGCCTGTGCGGGAGTCTATGATCCGCGCAGAAATGGACCCGCCCGTAAATGAGGGCGAGTTTGAAAACCTCAAGGAAGAGATCGAGCGCGTTCTTAAAGATGTAAATATTGCCGTCGAGGATTGGGAACCGATGCGCGCACGCCTGGCAAGCTGTATTGCGCAATTAGAGCGTGCACGTCCTGCCGGCGTTGATAGAGAAGATTTACGCGAGTCCATCGAGTTTCTAAAATGGCTGTGGGATAATCGCTTCGCGTTTCTCGGGGTACGGCGTTATCGGTATTCTGATGAAAATGGCGAAAATAACTTCGTTCGTGAACAGAGCGCTGATCTTGGCATTGCGAAAGATCCTGAGAAAAGAATTCTGAAATCTACCTATCTTGATGACGGCACCCCCTCCCCTGCCGTTCTCCACTTCATGAAATCCGGCGAGCCGGTATTGCTCGCCAAGGCCAATACAAAATCCACTGTCCATCGGCGCGTACACATGGATTATCTTGGCGTTAAAACCTATTCCATAGATGGGCGCGTAACTGGAGAAGAACGCTTTATTGGTCTTTTCACTGCTGACGCATACAATCGTCCGGCATCTGACATTCCTCTTTTGCGTGCAAAGGTTCAGCGCATAGCAGAGAGTGCCGGCTTTCTGCCCGGCGGACACAACGAAAAAGCGATTGTCAATATCCTTGAAACCTTTCCGCGGGATGAAATGTTTCAGGGCGATATCGACTCCCTTCGCGAAATTGCCCTTGGCATACTTCGTTTGTACAAGCGTCCACGCCCAAAACTGTTTGTTCGCCGCGACAGGTTTAACCGCTTCGTATCAGTGCTCACCTTTATCCCGCGCGACCGATTCTCGTCGCAGACGCGCGAACAGATCGGGGCGATGCTGGCGGAAGGTTTTGATGGATGGGTCGCCGCCTTCAATCCGCATTTCGGCGACGCGGCATTAGTACGTGTACACTACATCATTGGCCTAAATCAAAATGGCAAAGAAGCACCAGACACTGCAGAGCTGACCCATCAGTTGCGGGAAATTACCCAAGATTGGGAAGACGGACTGCTTGAAGAAATGCGTCATGCAAATGGCGGCGTGGCACCGCAAGGCCTGTTTTCAAAATATGAGCACGCATTCGACGCTGGCTATAAGGAGCTGACCCCGCCAAGGGCCGCTCTTATTGACATCAGCGTAATTGAAGATCTCGGCGACAAGACAATTGATCTGCGTGCCTATCGTGCAGAAAATGAACCTGATCACGCCATCGGCATCAAGCTTTATTGCCGTGACGAGCCGATTCAACTTTCACAGATTATTCCCACATTGGAAAACCTCGGCCTGCATGTCATCCAGGAGCAAGGTTACCGCGTCAAAGTCGACGGTCGAGTCATATGGATCAACAACTTCAAAACAGAAGAGAAAAACGGTCATAGAATTGATATTGACGCGGTACGCACGCATCTGGAAGACACGCTTCTAGCGGTTATCCATGGCGCGGCGGAGGATGACGGATTTAATGCTCTGGTGCTAACTGCGGGACTTACCTGGCGCGAAAGCGCCGTGATGCGTGCCGCAGCGCGCCACGCATTGCAGACAGGGTTCTCTGCCTCGCAAAACTATATCGAAGAAACACTTGCGCTGCATGCTGACATATCTCGTGCGCTTGTTCAGGTTTTCCACACGCGCTTTAATCCCGGTGGTGCCCCAAATCATCAAGCCCGTGAAAAAGAAGCCGCGAAGGCGGAATCTGTGGTTGAGGATATGTTGCAAAACGTAGAAAGCCTCGATCAGGATCGTATCATTCGCCGCTTCCTCAATCTGTTTCGCGCCACAACGCGCACGAACTTTTTCCAGACATCAACAGACGGTACGCCCAAAAACCATATCAGCTTGAAAATCGACACCAGGCGCATCGCTGATGCGCCAGAACCAAAACCTTATCGGGAGATTTTTGTTTCCGGCCCACGGGTGGACGGGGTTCACTTACGGTTTGGCCCCGTCGCGCGGGGCGGCTTGCGCTGGTCCGATAGGCGCGAAGATTTCCGGACGGAAGTATTAGGTCTGGTAAAGGCACAACGGGTTAAAAACGCCGTGATCGTTCCAAATGGATCAAAAGGCGGATTTTACCCGAAAAAACTTCCCAATGATGGCGACCGGGCCGCAATTTATGAGGAAGGCCGCGCGGCGTATTCTGAGTTTATCCGCGGCTTACTGGACGTCACCGACAATATCGTCGCGGGCGAAACACAGCCGCCGCCGAACGTGATTTCGTGGGACGAACCAGATCCATATCTTGTTGTCGCAGCAGACAAGGGAACGGCTGCTTTTTCAGATACGGCCAACGGCATATCAGCCGACTACGGATTTTGGCTTGGTGACGCGTTCGCGTCCGGTGGCTCTGTCGGGTACGACCACAAAGTCATGGGCATTACCGCGCGTGGTGCATGGGAAGCGGTCAAACGTCATTTCCGCGAGATGGGAAAAGACATTCAAACCGAGCCATTCACTGTTGCCGGCGTTGGCGACATGTCTGGCGATGTGTTTGGCAATGGCATGCTATTGTCCAAACAGATCAGATTGATTGCTGCGTTTGATCACCGCGATATTTTTGTCGACCCTGACCCTGATCCTGCGACCTCATGGGCGGAGCGCGCCAGGCTATTTGAATTGCCGCGTTCGTCCTGGAAGGATTATGATGAAAAGCTGATTTCCAAGGGTGGCGGCGTTTTCTCACGCGGTGCAAAATCCATCGAAATCACCGCAGAGATTGCCGAGGCACTCGACATTACCCGCGGCACCATCACCCCGAACGAATTCATTCGCGCTATTTTGAAGTCGCAAATTGAGTTGTTCTGGCTTGGGGGAATTGGCACCTACTTCAAAGATACGAGTGAAGAGAACTGGCGCGTTGGGGACCGCGCTAATGATGCCATACGGATCAACACCAGCGAAATGCGCATGCGCGTGATCGGCGAGGGAGCCAATCTGGGCCTGACGCAAAAAGCAAGGATGGCCTATGCGCTGCAAGGCGGACGATTAAATACCGATGCCATTGACAATTCGGCGGGCGTTGATTCATCCGACCACGAAGTGAATATCAAAATTCTTCTTGGTGCGGCCATTGAGAGCGGTGATTTACCAGAGGAATCCCGCGAGGATCTTTTAAAAGATATGACGGAGGATGTGGCGCGCTTGGTATTGGTCCACAATTACGAACAAACACGCGCGCTCACCCAGATACGCGCGACCTCAGCGCGAGATCTGGATGCGCACGCGCGCTTGATCAGCAGCCTGGAATCCAGCGGCCGTCTTGACCGGTCTTTGGAAGATCTCCCGGATGAGAAACAGATTGCAAATCTAAAGAAGGCCAAGCAGGGTCTCACCAGGCCGGAATTGTCTGTCCTTCTGGCATATGCAAAAATCCAACTTTTCGACGAAATTGTTGATTCTCCCACGCCAGACGACCCGGCGCTAGAGGGCGAGTTGTTCGACTATTTCCCGGAACAGCTCCATCAGTACAAAGACGCGATCAAAGGTCACCGCCTGCGCCGTGAAATCATAGCAACCCGCCTTGCCAATGACATGATCAACACCTGCGGCGCGACGTTTGCACAACGCGCCATGGAGGCAACCGGCGCGCGGATGCCATTATCGGCATTGGCCTACAAAGGGGCATGTCAGTTACTTCAGCTCAACACATTTATCGATGGCGTGAACGCGCTGGACAATAAAATTTCCGCTGACGTACAAAATGATCTCTATTCCCTTGCATCAACCCTGGTCGGCGAAACCGTCTACCAGCTGCTGCGAAACATCGAAGCGTCGGAGATTGTTGAAGCTAAAGGGGTTGGCGCACTCCTTGGCATCTTTGGTGAGCCATTAAATGAGCTTCGCAACGACCTGACAGAAGTCCTTTCAACCCGCGCTTTAGAAAATCTCGCGGCAAATATTTCAAAATGGCGCGATGCCGGCGTCCCGGAAAATCTCGCAAACCAGGCCGCAGCGATGCCGGTCTTGCAAACCGCCTTCCCCATCATCAGTCTGGCCCGCCGGATTGGCTGGTCGCCGCGCTCTACCGCAGCGCTCTTCTATGCGCTCGGTGACAGTTTCGCAATTGACCAGACCCGCGAGGCGGCACGCGCACTGGTACTCGATCAGCACTATGATCGAATGGCGATGCGCCGCCTGACAGAAAATCTCGTGGAGCAGCAGGTGCGGCTGACGGGTAATGCAGCCGCCTTTGCGACCAATGAACCAAAAGGCCAGCCGTCAGACTGGATCGGCGATCTGGTCGGTCAATGGCGCGAGGCGTTCGACGCCCAGGTCATCCGTGTGGAAGATTATATTGAAGGCCTTGAACTGCCGAACAACCTTGGTGTTGGCAAAATTACCCTCTTCGGGGACAAGCTCGCCGAATTGGCAGACCGTACCCTCCCCCGGTAAAGGTCTGCCTCGCACGCTCGGTGCCTGCTCCTTAATGGCGGAAATGGCGCATGCCGGTAAACACCATGGCAATACCCGCCTCGTCTGCGGCGGCTATTACTTCATCGTCGCGAATCGACCCGCCGGGTTGAATAACGGCGCTGGCACCGGCGGCAATCGCCGCCTCCAGCCCATCGGCAAACGGAAAGAATGCATCGGAAGCAACAACGCTGCCGCGTGTCAAAGGTGTATCCAGTCCGGCGGCATGCGCAGCATCTTCGGCTTTCTTCGCTGCGATCCGGCAACTATCAACGCGGCTCATCTGTCCGGCACCAATCCCCACCGTCGCCCCATCTTTGGCATAGACAATGGCGTTGGATTTCACATGTTTGGCAACGCGAAACGCAAACAGCATATCCGCATATTCCGCTGCGGTAGGCGCACGTTTGGTCACCGTTTTCATCATGTCTTCGCTCAAGCGGCCATTATCGCGCAACTGACGCAAAAAACCGCCAGCCAGCGGCTTGACGATATCAGCTGGAACAGCTGGGTCTGGAACAGCGCCCGCAAGCAGAAGGCGGAGGTTCTTTTTCGCAGCAAAAATTTCCAGGGCCGCCGCATCAGCTTCCGGCGCGATCACAACTTCGGTGAAAACTTTGACAATGGCTTGCGCCGCCTCAGCGGTGAGACGTTGATTGACCGCAATCACACCGCCAAAAGCGGAGACGGGGTCACACATTAATGCGCGCTCATGAGCCGCCAGTAAGGTTTCGCCTGTAGCGACACCGCATGGGTTTGCGTGTTTGATAATCGCAATTGCTGGCACCTGCGTGCCAAATTCGGCAACGAGTTCATAAGCCGCGTCAGTATCATTCAGATTGTTGTACGATAATGCCTTGCCCTGTACCTGACGGGCGGAAGCCACCCCTGCGCGGTTTTCGCCGGTACGGTAAACAGCAGCAGATTGATGCGGGTTCTCCCCATAGCGCAGCTCCTGCGCCAAGACACCAGAAAGCGTCGCACGGCGCGGCGAGGCATCGCCATTTTCTCCCGCCAACCAGGTGGAAATGCGCGCATCATAATCCGCCGTCCGGGCAAAAGCGACACCGGCCAGCTGGCGGCGCGTCTGGAGAGTCAAACCGCCCTCTTTCGCGATTTCTTCAGCCGCAAGCGCATAATCTTCCGGATCAACAATGACCCCGACATGAGCGTGGTTTTTTGCCGCTGCGCGAATCATCGCCGGCCCGCCAATATCAATGTTCTCAACACAGGTTTGATAATCCGCACCCGAAGCAAGAGTATCTTCAAAGGGGTAGAGATTGACCACGACAAGATCGATCGCTTGGATATCATGCGCTTTCATGGCGCTGATGTGGCTCGCCACATCTCGGTCAGCGAGAATACCACCATGGATTAATGGATGCAGCGTTTTCACCCGCCCGTCCATGATCTCTGGAAACCCCGTGACAGTGGAGACATCTGTCACGTCCAAGCCAGCGTCGCGCAATGCACGAGCGGTTCCGCCGGTAGATATTAATTGCACACCCGCCTTGGCGAGCTGCGTTGCGAATTCGGACAAACCGGTCTTGTCGGATACAGAAATCAGGGCGCGCCTGACAGGGAGGTTCCCAGCCATAATTTCTCTCTTTGCATTCAAGTTTTGATTAGGCGATACAGACCTCACGCTAACCATGCAAGGCACGCGTGCGATCAGCACAGTTATTCCGCTAACGAGATTCGCCGCCTGAGGCTTGGTGTGCTTCTAGGTTTTCGGGAAAGGCGGGAGGTCTGCGCCTTCCCCTGCGCCAATGCTGGGGCTGAATTCTGGCACCAGATAATGGACGGCTTCATCCAGCGCATCCTGGTCGCAATCTTGTGCCCCATTGATGACATCCACCAAACGTGGGTTCAACAATGGTAAGTCAATCATTGCCGGTGAGGCTAACAATACACCGTCGGCACCAGTTTTTATCAATTTATCCGTGTCGAGAAATATTTCCTCAAAAAGCTTCTCGCCGGGCCGCAGGGACGTGAACTTGATCTCTATATCTTGACCGGGCGTGAGCCCCTTCCACTCAATCATTCGCTTTGCCAGATCGAGAATGCGAACCGGTTCCCCCATATCCAGCACGAAAATCCGACCATCATGGGTCAGGATTGACTTACTATCGCGCTCCAGGCTGGCGGATTGAAGGACAAGCTGCACCGCTTCGCGCGTCGTCATAAAAAAGCGCTGGATTTCCGGGTGCGTCACAGTCACCGGGCCGCCATTTGCAATCTGGCGTGCAAACAATGGCACAACCGAACCAGTCGAGCCCAGAACATTGCCAAACCGCACAGTCACAAAGCGGGTATCGTTCTGTGCGACATCTAGGGCCTGCGCATAAAGCTCGGCAATGCGCTTTGTAGCCCCCATAAAACTGGTCGGGTTCACCGCCTTATCCGTCGAGATAAAGACGACCGACTCCGCTTTGGCTGCAATCGCCGCATCAAAAACGTTCTTTGCACCAAGTACATTTGTCAGCGCCCCGGCGCAGCGATTCTCCTCAACAATGGGGACATGTTTGAACGCTGCCGCATGGATAACGATTTCAGGACGGACACGGGCAAAGACCTCGTCCAGATGCGCCTGCCGACAGACGTCGGTAAGGGATGTGTGCAAAAAATCGCCAGCGCCGTTTTCACGCATCTCGCGATCTATCAGGTAAAGGTTGAACTCAGCATTATCTACAAGTGACAAAAGGGCCGGCTCATAAGTGGCCACCTGGCGCGCCAGCTCTGCGCCGATTGTCCCGCCAGCCCCGGTGATTAAAACACGCTTCCCGGAAATCAATTTCCGCGCGGCACGTTGATCAACCCGGCGCATCGCGCGTGGCAGAAGCGCAGCAATCTCGTCATCTGTAAACGTCAATACAGGGTCGCGTCCCCCGCCCCGCTTCCGGAAAAAATCAAACGGAAACTTCATGCGATCCCACCATTTCCACTCATTCGCGTAGAAGCATCCACCGAATACATCTACCCGCTACATCGCCAATATGTCTAACTAATCCCCCAACCGGGAGAAAACCCACCTGATCATCATATCCCCACCGTGCGCCCGTTCCAAGCCGTTGCTGGCAAGAACTATCTGTTCAGTTGGAAAAGGCGCACCACGCACGCCTGCATAAACGGATTTTTCAAGGGAAACGTCCGGGCAATTACTTCGAAAGCGCCATCCCTCGCCATTTTTCAGCGCAATCAGCACGGAGCGGCCATCCCTCGCGATGGATGCTTTCACATTCGGATGAAGATGGAACCGCAGCCGCCAATGGCCCGCCAGCCATGGCGCGACATCGGATAAATCATCGGATCCGGTCAGTTTGCGCCCGTCCATGGCCAGAAAAAGGCGCCGAATATGGGTTCGTTCCGCGGTACCTCGCTTATGAGTTCGAAATTTGCGTTGAATTTCGAGGAGATGCCCCTCCTCTGCCTCCACGCGGCTATATTCGCTGATCGATTGCGCCATCAACTCACGAAAGTCATCGCGGTGTTCGTCACAGGACAATGTTGAATGCGCCGACGGCTGGCGCAGCGCCCGTTCCCATTCACGCGTGAGATGTTCCCCGCCACCGCAGTTAACCACAATCCGTGACCGCCGCGAGGAGAAAGTGAAAGCCCCCGCGCCGCCATAAGACGCATCAAGGCGGCCCGCGCTTTCACCAGCTACACGCGGTTCACCGATCTCCGCCAGTACAGAGGTGCCACCTGAATCCATCCGCTGATACCCGGAAAAGCGCGCAAATCCGCGTGATACTGTTTCAGCACCCTCCCGATTCAACGCAACTTTCAGCGCGTTCGCATCGTCCTCACAGCCGCCATTGAACACGGCAAGGCCACCATCGGCGAGACGGAACAATGCCAGATGCTCAATCGC
>SHAI01000058.1 GCA_004213235.1 Parvularculaceae bacterium | reverse complement strand
TCGGGTCTGCGGCGGTGCCGTCAAAGATGGCGGTAATTGTCCCTGCAATGCGGCGAGAAGAGCGATGAGCATCATTTCAAGTTACTCCTGACGAAAATGTTTGGACAGACGCAGCCCCTGCCCCTGATAATTTGACCGAACGCCGGCACCATAGAATGCCCCCGGCCGGGCAGACATATGCTCAAAATTTAAACGCGCGACCGGTTGACCATGCTCCAGCACAAATGGTGCATCATGGCTCCGCACTTCCAAAACACCGCGGCTACCATCTAAGCCACCTTGTGCCTGCCAGCCAAACCCCGGATCGAAAAAGCCGGCATAATGGACACGAAACTCCCCTAAACCAGGGCTCATTGGTGCCATTTCCGCGGCATAGTCCGGTGGAATAGCAAGCGCTTCTTTCGAGGCGAGAATATAGAACTCATCCGGATCGAGAATAATTAATCCGTTATCTGGCCGATCAATGGGCGTAAAAAAATCTCGCGCGGTACAGGCACCGGGTACATCGATATCGATCAAGCCGGTGTGCCGGCGCGCGCGCCACCCAACGGGGCCATTCCCAGTGCCGCACAGATCGACACTCAATTGCAGACCGTTTTGCGTCGATGCAGGCCCGTCCAGCAGCGGCGTTACGTCATGGATCGCGGAAAGCTCTTCTGGCGACACCGCGCAATGGCCAGATTTGAAACGGATCTGATTAAGGCTAGAGCCCTCGCGAACAATTATCGAGAAAACGCGAGGGCAGATCTCAGCAAACAATGGCCCATGATATCCGGCAGGAATGTCATCAAAAACCGGGCGCGCGCCAGCTTCACTCTCCGTCACAAGGCGAACGAAAACATCAATGCGGCCAGTAGAACTTTTTGGGTTCGCCGCGCCGCGGATATCCGGTGGTAATTTCAGTTCTTCTGATAACTCAACAAGATAGACGCATCCGCGCTCTAAAACTGCGCCCTCAGACAGGTCGATTTCATGCATCAACAACCCATCCGCAAGACGGTCTGCGACACGAGCCCCGGCGGCGGGCAAAAATGATGCCCGTATGCGAAACGCGCGCTTGCCCAGGGACAAATCGAGGCTCGCGGGCTGTAAGCGCCGCCGGGCGCGCACTTCCTCACCAAAACTCGCTGCACTTGTGCCATCAGCGCGGCGAATACCGCCCGATGTAATGAGGGCCGCAATTTCTTCAGCTGGAAGTACGCCCATTTGCCTCTTCGCTCCTTGTGCGCAGAACACTATATCAGACATGTTCGCCCATGGCGGGATGCGCAACACAAATTTACCGACTTGGCGCAGGACGAAAGCGATGTATATCTCAACATCTGGTCGGGCGTCATACCCGATCAGGAAGTAAGCTGTCGATAAGGCGCGGGAATGTACGAACGTACCACAAATGGCATTCGAATTCTGGTAGAGCCCTATTTTCTGGACGACCAGTCGGACCCGGATGAGGATCACTATGTCTGGGCCTATACCGTTCGGATCGAGAACGGCACGGGCGGCACCATTCACTTGCGCAGCCGCCATTGGGTAATTACCGACGGGCTCGGCCAGACAGAGGAAGTCCGCGGCGAAGGTGTCGTTGGGGAACAACCTGAGATTCGCCCAGGTGAGGGTTTTGAATACACCTCCGGCGCGCCTCTGGCCACGCCGTCGGGCGTCATGGTGGGGCGCTATGGAATGGAAACCGCTGACGGGCAACCGTTTGAGGTGGATATTCCCGCGTTCTCACTCGACAGTCCGCATGAACGACGCCAGATTCACTGAGCCTTTTTCCTGAAAGGACCAGCCTGCTGTCTGCACCGCATCAAAAGCACCTTGCGGGATGGGCGGCAAAGCCGGTCATGATCGATGATTGACCTCAGACCCGTTTTTCTTGTTACCGGTGCCCTTGTCGCAGCCCTCGGGGTCGCGATGGCACCGGCACTTATTGCCGATCTGTTATCGCAGGATCCGGCTGATCAAAAAAACTGGGCTGCCTTCGCAACGGCCAGCTTTATCTGCCTTATCGGCGGCGGCGGTGTCGCGGCGGCGAGCTGGGGGCGGATACAATCCATCACCCTGCGCCAGGGGTTTTTGCTGACCGCGATGAGCTGGATCGCCCTTGTCATGTTCGCTGCCCTGCCGTTTTGGCTGGGCGCGCTGAACATGTCCTATACCGATGCGTTTTTCGAAGCGATGTCCGGACTGACGACAACCGGCTCGACAGTCATCAACGGGCTGGATGATGCGCCGCCGGCGTTATTGCTATGGCGCTCCATGCTGCAATGGTTTGGCGGCGTGGGGATTATCATCATGGCATTTGCCGTGCTGCCGGCTTTGCGCGTGGGCGGCATGCAGATTTTTAAAAGCGAGGCCTGGGACACGACAGAAAAATTTGTCGCGAACGCGGCTCAGTATTCGTCATACCTGTCCCTGATCTATATCGCGTTGACGTCAATTTGCTTCGTGTTTTTATGGGCGTTTGGCATGAGCGCCTTTGACGCAGCAAACCATGCCATGACCACGGTGGCGACAGGTGGTTTTTCAACCAAGGACGCTTCGCTGGGCTATTTTCTGTCCACGCTGGACGCGCCGATCGATATCGTCGTCTCGGTTTTCATGATCATTGGCAGTCTGCCCTTCGGCCTGTTTCTCATCGCCGTGCTGCGTGGCAATTTCAGCCGCCTGCTGGGGGATAGCCAGGTGCGTTTTTTTCTCGTGCTTTTGGGCGTGCTCGTTTTTTTCATGACCGTCTTCGTATTCGACAGATTTAACACCAACCTCTTCACCGCATTTCGCCTGGCACTTTTCAACGTGACGTCTGTAATCACCGGCACCGGCTATGCCACAACCGCCTATGACAATTGGGGTGGCCTGGCGATTGGCTTTTTCTTCTGCCTTATGTTCGTCGGTGGGTGCGCTGGATCGACCAGCTGCGGGATGAAAATTTTCCGTTTCCAGGTTGTGCTTGCCGCTGCACGGCTTTACGCGCGGCGGCTGGCGCACCCCCATGGCGTTTTCGTTGCCAAATATAACGCCCGGCCAATCGGGCGGGACGTCTTTATTTCCGTGTTGAGCTTTTTCTTTGTGTATTTTGCAAGCTTCGCAACACTGGCGGTTTTGCTTGCAGCGTGCGATCTCGATCCGCTGACAGCGATCTCCGCGGCCGGAACTGCGATTGCCAATGTCGGGCCAGGGCTTGGTCCCGTGGTCGGGCCATTGGGGAACTTCTCGTCCCTACCGGACACCGCCAAATGGCTCATGTCCATCGGCATGCTCTTTGGTCGCCTCGAATTTTTTACAATTCTGGTTGTTCTGTCACCAGATTTCTGGCGACGGTGACGGCAGAGATTTTATCCCTATGAGCTCGTAACCTGCTAATATCCAAACCGGACTATGATTGGGTTATTAGCGCGAATTACGACGCCTTCAGCTAGCGGGAGGGTGCGCCGCCAAGCCGCAATACAATCGCCTCGCCGCGTTCTGCACGGTTAATGGAAAACAGTTCTGCCTGCGCCGTACAGGCTGAAAACTGCCCTTGGGCATTGTTATATCCTTTGTTGAACCCTTCAACGAGTCGGCGTCGCTCACGCGCCGTTGGCTTTTCCAGGGCGACAAGCTGTTTCATTCGTTCGCGCCAGTAATCCTGCTCGCGCACTGGTTCGCAGAGCCGGCGCACAAAATGTAGTTCGCCAAAAACTGTCGATAACAAAACAAGATCATCCGACCTGCTCGCGGCAGCCGGAGACACGACCAGGAACGATGACGCGAGAACCAGGATCAGGCTGGCAACAACTTTCATAACAACCATCCCTCGACCGCATCCGAAAAATGTAGCCAAACTGAGGCTACGCCAAAAAGAACTTAGCGATTAGCGCCGTGCCTTGCACGCTAAATCCAGGGCACGCCGGGTTTCGTCCCAGGACAAGCGTTCTCGCGCGATAGCGATCGGTAGAAATACTGCGTCCAGTGCATCATCTCCGGCGACCGGATTACCGGCGACCCATTCGGCAGCGTAATCCACCATCACGAAGTGCCCCGCCTGATCTCCCACATCTGATGGCAATGCTTCAAAGACGCCGATCATGCCCGTGATACGCGCATCGACAGCCGTCTCTTCTTTAACTTCGCGGCGGACAGCGTCCTCAAGCCGCTCGCCAAATTCGACACGACCGCCGGGGATGGACCAACTCCCCTGAAACGGTGGCTTCCCGCGCCGGATCAAAAGCACCTCCGCGCCCCGGAAAACAACAGCGCCAACGCCGATCCCTATCCTGTTTTTATCAGACAATGTGCAAAAGCCCCTCGCACCGATTGTACTCGGCAGTTACACTTCCACGATGTGCGGTCGTTTTTTATTTACCTCACCGCCGGATGCAGTTGCGCGCGCATTTGACGTCGACGTCCGGCATAATTTTCCTGCCCGGTACAATATTGCACCGACCCAACCGATTGCGGTCATTCATATTGATGATCAAGCACCGATTAACAAGCAGCGCCCGATCTTCAACTTGATGCGCTGGGGTTTCATTCCCGGTTGGGCGAAGGCGGGTTGGCACGAACGCATGGGCGGTAAACCGCTCATTAATGCCCGCAGCGAAACCGTCGCGGAAAAACCAACTTTTCGCGCTGCCTGGCGGCGTCGCCGATGCCTCATCCCCGCGAATGGGTTTTATGAATGGCGCGATGAAGGCGGTACCAAACGCCCTTTTTGCATCAAACCGGCTAATAAGGATTTGTTTGCCTTTGCCGGTATCTGGGAAACCGCCACAGATCCCGATGGCGGCGAAATCGATACCGTTGCCATTTTGACGACCAGCGCCGGACCGGATCTGGGTGCGGTACATTGTCGCGAGCCTGTTGTGATCGACCGCGCTAATATCAATGCCTGGCTGGGTGAAGATGAACGCGACGTCAGCGCGCTTTTACCCTTGCTAACATCTCAACCACTTGATTATTGGCATTATTTCGAAGTTTCGGCAGATGTTTCAAACAGTCGAAACGAGGGAGCACGCCTCGCAGAACCCGTCGGGCAGGGAGATCTTTTTCAATAACGCACACTTTCGCCACCCCATTTCTCGGGAGGGTGCGCGGGTAATTCTAATCGCATCCTGCGCTTGTTAACCAAGATTCAGCAAAAGTGCGTTTAAGACGATCGATTATGGCTTTAATCAATACATATTGGCCGTCAAAAGAATATGCGGACACCATCACGCTTTTGCGTGTGCGGCTTATAACAGTTATTTGTCTGCTTGTCGGGGCCCTGGGCACACTCATAGGCTTCACGTCATTGGAAGAAACGTCAGCTGTCGCGCCATTGCACTCAATTGCCGGCATTTTCGTCCCTTTTACCTTTCTCTTCTTGCCATTGCTGCGTCTTACCGGTGCATCACACAAACATCTTGCGCACGCTATCTGCCTTGTTCTTCTGGTACATCTGACCATCATGTCCACGGCTGCTGATGGCAGACTTGCTATTGTGGCGGCATATCTTTCGTTCCTCCCGATGGTTGGCACGGTACTGCTTGGTCCGCGTTCTGGCGGCGTATATCTGGCGGCCACAATCTTTATCTTTACTGTGTTGACATCGGCCTTCATAGGCAAGTGGTCGACGATAACCATGTGCGTCCTGTCGGTTTTCGGCACCAGCCTGACCATTGTAATAATTGAAGAGCTGGAACGCGCCGCAAAGAATCTCATGTCGTCCCGGGATTCTGCAGTGGCCGCAGATCACGCGAAATCCAAGTTTCTCGCCGAGATTAGTCACGAGATCCGAACACCGCTCAGCGGTGTGGTCGGGATGACCGATGTGCTTTCCCGATCAAATCTGGATGATGCGCAACGCGAACAGGTAAATGTAATTAAAACGTGCACAGATCAGCTTCATCGTGTCGTCAATGGCGTATTGGATATATCAAAGTTGGAAGCAGAAGCCGTCGAGCTAGATATAGTCGACACAGCGATCGATGACCTGATCAACAGCATAGCCGCGGCTTTTCAACCTATTGCGGACAAAAAAGGTCTTGAAATTATCACCGCGCTTGCGCCGTCCCTGCCATCTCACTGCAGAACAGATCCAACACGGCTGACACAGATCATCTCTAATCTCGTTTCCAACGCGATCAAATTCACCGACAATGGTACAATCACCATAAATGCCAAAGCGAAGGCACCGGACGAGAGTGGCAATATCAAGCTGATATTTTCCGTCACGGATACCGGCGCGGGCATGGATCAAGCCACAATTGAAAGGGTGTTTAGGCCATATACCCAGGCCGACGCGAGCACCGCCCGCAGACATGGTGGTACCGGGCTCGGCTTACCAATTGCAAAAGGTCTCGTGGAATTGCTGGGCGGCACAATAACGGCTCAAAGCGAACTTGGCCGCGGTACCTGCTTTCAGTTTGACGTGATAGCCATGCCAACAATCCAAAATGGCACCGCCCCCAACTCTAAACCCGCCCCCAACACCGGCACCGCCCCCAACTCTAAACGCGCCGATGTCGAAAAAATGGCCGAGATGTCTGAATTAGATATTCTCGTTGCGGAAGATAATGCAACCAACAGACGTGTCATTGAATTCATTATCAGCCCTGGGGTAAGGTCAATTGCTTTCGCTGGTAATGGTGCTGAAGCCATCGACCTGTGGCGACAAAACAAGCCGGACCTGATCTTGATGGACATTCAGATGCCAATTATGGACGGCACGACTGCGACCGCGATTATCCGCAACGAAGAAAGAGTGCAAAACCAACCGCGCACCCCAATAATTGCATTGACTGCGAATGTTCTGGATACACAAGTAAAGGAATACCTCAACTCTGGCACCGACGACGTTGTGGCAAAACCGATAAATCTTGAATTGCTAGAAGAAACAATTTCTAAGCTGATTAATAAAACGCGAGGCAGATTCGCGGCTTAATCTCCACCATGGTCATGTGACGTAGTCAGGCTGTTTGCGCATAATCTCGCCAAGAAATCACAAAGCACCAGACGCCAGTTTTTTCATTGACCTGAAAATCGTGGATCAACCTATCCCCGGAACGAAGATGTCTTCCTAGGGGCCGTGAGGCCCCCAAAGTTTGCGACAGCGCGTTGACTGTACAGGTTTGCAGCCTATGTTGCGCGCCTTAGCGGCGTCGCAAGCCTCCACGCGCCTGCCGTATCCAGGAAGGATGATGCATGGCCGATGTTGCTGTAATTGGTGCCCAGTGGGGCGACGAGGGCAAGGGCAAGATTGTCGATTGGTTGTCAGCCCGAGCGGATGTGGTCGTTCGTTTTCAAGGCGGTCATAATGCTGGGCATACACTGGTCGTGGATGGCGAGGTCTATAAACTCTCATTGTTGCCATCGGGCGTCGTGCGCCAAGACCGCCTTGGCGTCATCGGACCAGGGGTCGTCGTCGACCCATTCGCCCTGCTCGATGAAATCGACCGCCTGAGGCAACAGGGGCTTGAGATTACACCGGACAATTTGGCAATCGCTGAAAACGCGACCCTGATCTTGTCGGTCCATCAAGAGCTCGACGCGATGCGCGAGGCGTCTCATTCCGGCGTCAAGATCGGCACAACCAAGCGCGGGATCGGACCAGCCTATGAAGACCGCGCAGGCCGGCGGGCACTGCGGGTAGTGGATTTGGCTTATCCGGACACACTCGGCGAAAAAGTTGAACACCTCCTCGCCCATCACAATGCACTGAGACGCGGTCACGGCGTGGCAGAGATCGATGGAGCTTCACTGATCGCGCGCCTGAAGGAGGTTGCGCCAAAAATTGCGCCCTTCGCCAAACCCGCCTGGCGCTTGCTGAATGACGCACGCCGGGCAGGTAAACGAATTTTGTTTGAGGGCGCACAAGGTGTGTTGCTTGATGTGGATCACGGCACCTATCCTTTTGTGACATCATCAAACACCGTTGCCGGACAAGCCGCTTCTGGTTCTGGGCTGGGCCCGGGTGCAGTTGATTATGTGCTGGCCATCGTCAAAGCCTACACGACCCGGGTCGGCAAGGGGCCGTTCCCGACCGAGCTAGACGATGCGCTTGGGCAAAAACTTGGCGAACGGGGGCATGAGTTTGGCACCGTGACCGGCCGCAAACGCCGTTGTGGTTGGTTCGATGCCGCCTTGGTGAAACAATCCTGCCGCATCGCCGGCGTAAGTGGGATCGCCCTGACAAAGCTTGATGTCCTGGACGGTTTCGATCGCCTGAACGTTTGTGTCGGCTACGACATCAACGGTACAAAATATGACTACCTGCCATCTGCGCGCGAAGCCCAGGCGGCAGCACGACCGATCTACGAAACCATGGACGGTTGGTCTGGCTCAACGGAGAACGCCCGATCATGGGCAGACCTTCCCGCCGAGGCAGTGAAATATGCGCGCCGGATCGAAGAGTTGATCGAAACGCCCATCTCCCTTGTATCTACAAGCCCTGAACGCGATGATGTGATCTTGATGCGGGACCCTTTCCAGGGCTGAGCCCATGCACGAAATTCAAGTGTGAGCCAGCGTTCCGAAAAATGCATCGCTTTTTGGGGCCGAATTGGATGACCCTAAATCCCTGTCAGTGCCATTAACAATGGCGCTTCGGTGAAATGAAAGACGCCATGTCACGATACAAATTTCTTCTTCTTGCCGTTTCAATCGGCGTTTTCGCTCTCCTTGCGCATGGGCGTGCCTTTCCGAAAAGCGCCAGCGGACCGGCAACAGACTCACCAGAAGTCATTGCCGTAACATTTTCGTCCGCGTGGTGCGCCTCGTGCAAGATATTGAAACCACGTCTGGCGCGCGTCATCCCCGCGTATGAAGATAAACCAATCCAATTTCTTGATCTGGATTTTACCCTTGGCAGAAAAAAAGCCCTGCGGCGTACCGCAGTGCAATATGGGTTCGAAGCCATTTTCGATGAGCTCGCAGGTGCAACCGGTTTCACCCTATTGATCGACCATGATACCGGCGAGATCATCGACACTATTACCGCAAATTATTCCGAAAAAGCGATGCATGCGAGTTTGTCCGCTGCCTTTGCCATCGCGGCGCGCACGCCATCAGACGAATCATAGCGTTCGGTGCACTGCACAACGTATACAAGAAATTAACTCTGTATGCGTGTCGATTTTACTTGCAGTCCGCCCGCCTTTAAGTCATGCTACGAATTGTTCCAAGGAGCACCTCGCCTGTCGAAATCAAAATGACAGCTCATGCGGTGCGCAGTTTAGACGTTTTGCTTTAGTACAACTGAAGTGATCCATAGTCTGAGGACAGTTAGGTTAAATGTGCCGGGGACGGCTGCATGACACGCGCGCGTGTGGAGGAATTCGTGCGCTTTGCAACAAGAACCCGCCCATAAAAATCCTTTTGGGATCAGCTTTGTATGAGTTCTTGAGCGCGCGTCGACGGCAATTTATTTGTCATTATGCGTACTTTTGAGTAATAAAGAGCAGGAATGGGATGTTATCTTTGATCCTACTGCGGATTAGTCCGCATTAGGTATGAACATATACGGTGTCGCGCACGAAACGCAACGAATTGCAGACGAAAGAACAAACATCGCCAGACAGCAAGCTGGCACTAGCTTTCAAAGGTCATTCGTAGCGGGATCGACGTAGGTACCGACACACGAAACCGTTTTCTCCATCCGCAGGCATATGCCCCTTTTGCGATGGAGGGAACGGTTTTTTGATGACTTACAGCTAGATTTTTTCAATCACCAGAAAAAGCGTGATGGACTTACCCACCCGTTCCACCTCAATAATGACCAACAGACACGGGATGACGCTGGGCACCCGCCAATCAACCGATGGACCGACCATTGACCTGCATACGCATACAGATTTTTCTGATCATCATATTTTTGCTGGCGATCTTTGGATCAGCACATGCCGCGAATTGTAGCGCGACAACGCATGAGGGTGATGACTATACTGTTTGCGTCATAAATCCGGCGAACGAACATGTCCGCCTTTTCTTGAATGATGAAAGCGGCAAACCCTTTCGGCATTTTTCTACCGTAGAAAGAACACTGAAGCTTAAAAGCGAAACCCTCATTATGGCGATGAATGGGGGAATGTATCATCGCGATCAATCCCCGGTCGGGCTCTATGTTGAAAATGGTGCTGAGTTACAACAGCTCAGTACCCGGCCAGGGCCTGGCAATTTTCACATGTTACCAAATGGCGTTTTTTATATCTGGCACGCAGGCGGAAAAGCCGGTGCAGGTGTTCTTTCAACTGATGAATATCAACGGGCCGTCAATAAAGACACCATCACACACGCCACTCAGTCTGGGCCTATGCTGGTCATTAATAACGAGCTGCATTCAAGATTTATTCAAGACTCTGACAGCTTGAAGCGACGAAATGGCGTCGGCATTCGCGCTGACGGCACCGTCGTATTCGCGATATCCGAGGGGGCTGTGAATTTTTATAACTTCGCGACCCTGTTCCGCGATAAACTTAAAACCCCACAAGCCTTGTATCTGGACGGAACAATTTCCCGACTTTTCGCACCATCCCTCGGTCGGCATGATTATGGCGCGGCAATGGGACCGATTATTGGCGTTGTCGTAAAGACCCCCCAAAGGCGCGCCAAATAAAACCGGTATCGGAATTTGCAATCAGGCGTCGAAGGGTTTTTCAAGCCATTTGCCATCCACCAACGCACAAATCAATTATCATGGCACGCATTTGCCCCCACCCAGAGGGGCTTTTTATTCCGTATCGGCAATTTTATCTTGGGTCTTGAGGTCAAAATCGCTTGCGTCATGGCGTTCCAGTAATTGCTTGCTTGGATCACCCCATGCGCGATTGACCATCACGCCCCGTTTGACCGCGGGGCGGCCTGCGATCATCGTGGCCCAACGTTGAACATTCTTATACTCTTGCACCTGAAGAAACTCAGCAGCACTATAAAGCTTCCCCTGAACAAGGGCACCATACCATGGCCAAACCGCCATATCAGCGATCGAATAATCCCTACCCGCGAGATATTCGTTCACCGCCAGGTGTTTATCCAAAACGTCTAACTGGCGCTTCACTTCCATGGCGAAACGATTAATGGGGTATTCGAACTTTTCCGGCGCATAGGCATAAAAATGACCGAACCCACCGCCAAGAAAAGGAGCCGACCCCATTTGCCAAAACAGCCAATTCAACGTTTCGGCACGCACCATCGCGTCGTTCGACAAAAAGGCATTAAATTTTTCAGCCAGATGCATGAGGATCGATGCCGATTCAAAAACACGGATGGGCTTGTCCCCGGATCTATCCCACAAGGCGGGGATTTTGGAATTCGGGTTGACATCAACATACCCCGATCCGAATTGGTCTCCCTCCTGAATATTAATCAGCCACGCATCATATTCGCTATCTGAATGCCCCGCTGCCAGCAATTCCTCAAACATCACGGTGACTTTGACGCCGTTTGGCGTCGCCAGGGAATAGAGCTGGAAGGGGTGTTCTCCGACAGGCAATGCCTTTTCGTGGGTTGCGCCGGAAATGGGGCGGTTGATATTCGCAAACTGGCCGCCGCTTTCCTGATCCCAGGTCCAGATTTTGGGCGGTGTGTATGTATCGCTCATTTTTGCGTCCTTTTTGGTTTGCCCATGGCATAACATGAAAGCGTCAGAAGACACCTTGTCAGCGCATGTTTGTGCTAAACTTTCAAGAGATCAGCTTGCCGACACCGGCCGCGACGTCAAGCATCGCCGGCGGTTGTTATCGACCTCAGGGCACTCCAC
>SHAI01000057.1 GCA_004213235.1 Parvularculaceae bacterium | reverse complement strand
AAACCGGCCCCCGCCAGAGGTTTGGACGTCGGCATAGAACTGATCAACGAGCGAGGTCACGGGGAGTGTCGCGCCAACAGCACGGGCTTCTTCAAGCGCGATCCGGAGATCCTTGCGCATCCAATCTACGGCGAAACCGAAGTCAAATTCTCCCGCACTCATTGTATGCGCGCGATTGTCCATCTGCCAGGATTGCGCGGCACCACCGGAGACCGCTTCAATTGTTTTGGCGATATCTAGCCCGGCCGATTGCGCGAAGTGAATTCCTTCAGATAACCCCTGAACAAGGCCAGCAATACAAATCTGATTAACGGCTTTGGCCATTTGGCCGTGGCCAGACGGGCCGATATGAATGATTCTCGCCGCGTAAGCCGTCATGACTTCATAAGCCGCCTCAACGGCGTCCGCATCCCCGCCGCACATGACAGAAAGCCGCCCACTCTGCGCGCCTGCTTGTCCGCCAGAAACAGGCGCATCGACAAACCGTACATCCTGCCTGGCAAATTTTTCGTGGAGCCGTTGTGCGAGCGCAGGCGACGCGGTTGTATGGTCAACCAGAATGGTGTTGGGCATCAAAGCTGGCGCAATCGCATCTGCGACCATCTGAACATCAGGGTCATCACCAAGGCACATGAAGACCTGTTCAGCGTCACCAACAGCTTCTTCCGGCACCGTGGCCGCAACGCCATCATGGGCTTCCATCCAGGACGTGGCTTTTGCGCGTGTGCGATTCCAGACACGAACCTCATGGCCCGCCTTTGCCAGATGCCCAGCCATTGGAGCCCCCATGACACCCAAGCCCAGAAAAGCGACCTTCATAAAGTACCACCCATGGTTGAATGCCTAGTTTGTGACCATTCAATACAGCGTTTGATCGCGCAAACCTCTAATCGATCTCTCAAGCCTGTGGGCCGACACCATACTGACTGGCAAAATATATCAGTGGGGCACCGTTTTGGACATCATACTCCACGACTTCACCGACAAGAACAACGTGATCGCCAGCGGCGCGCCGATCGACAATGCGACAGTCAAACCCAGCCAGACGTGGCACCAATATCGGCGCTCCCGTCTTCCAGACGGTCGTTTCGATATCCTCAAGGGCTTCCGCACCGCGCATAGCAAATGCGGTAGAGACGTTTTCCTGGCCAGCCTTCAGGATGCTTACTCCATAATTGTCTGCGCGGTCGAAAATATCAAAGCACGACGCCGACTTCTCAATGCTCCAGAGAACCAAAGCAGGATCCAGCGACACCGATGTAAAAGAATTCACCGTGAGCGCTGCCAACGCGCCGTCGGCCGCCCGGCATGTCGCAACGGTCACGCCTGTTGCATACCGGCCAAATGCGTCTTTAAGCTTGCGGTGCGGATCGTTCACGCTTTTTCCTTTATCCCCTAAACGGTGCGCATAGAAATAGAACATAAGAGCAGGCGATCCGGACAAAAGCCCGCATCACCGCCATTCATTGACGCTGAAGGAGAAAAACCCCAAGGAAAACATCAATATGTTCGCGTTAGCATCAATTGCACTAAATACAAAGCGGGCGCACGATCAGCGCCCGCCTTTAACCCATCGCTTTCCACCCTTCGACGAAGCCGGATTAACAGATAGTCAAAGACTAGCAAGACATGAACTCGATTGAACAATTGACCGAGATGGCGGCAACGGCACCGCTTCAGATGTGGGTTGCCTTCGCAATCATTCTAGCAACGGTTATCGCTTACGCGATTGACCGGATTTCGCTTGATATTGTTTCGGCCCTCTCACTCGTTGCCCTTCTTGTCTTGTTCACAATCTGGCCGCTCCCTGAGGACTTTAATGGGCACGTTTTTGGCCATGAAGACCTGCTTTCTGGTTTTGCCAGTTCCGCCCTCTTTGCGATCATGGGTCTGTTGATCATCGGCCAGGGACTATTCCAGTCTGGCGCGCTTGAGCACCCCACGGAACGGTTACTGAGGCTCTATGACACCCGCCCACTTGCGACCACCGGGGCGGTTTTTCTTTTTGTGATGGTGATCAGCGCCTTTTTGAACAACACGCCCGTCGTTGTCATGTTCATCCCGATTGTCGCAGCGATGACGGCGCAGAGTAAAATTCCAGCGTCACGATTGATGATGCCCTTGTCATTCCTGTCCATTTTCGGGGGCATGACGACGGTCATTGGTTCATCAACCAATATGCTCGCGATCCAATCTTATCGCGACACGGTGCCCGGCGGCGATATCGGATTTTTCGAGCTGACACCGATTGGCCTTATGCTCGCGGGGATCGGTGCCATTTATATGCTCACCGCCGGGCGCTTCTTATTACCAGCGCGTGAAGACCCTAGGGCGAAACATAAAGTGCCGCGGGTCGGGAAGCAGTTCATAGCGCAAATAGATGTAAAACGCGGCAGCCCACTCATTGGCGCGACGCCCGTGGCCGGTTTGTTTACAGACCTGCCCAATGTCACAGTCAGGATGATACAACGTCGCGACGAGACCATCCTGCCACCTTATGATGACGTCAAACTGCGGATCGGTGATGCGCTTATCGTTGCGGTTACGAGATCGGCGCTGACATCGATCCTCAAAGCCAAGCCGGAAATATTGGATGATGCGGCAGCTGATATTCCCCTTGAGGAAGAAGATGGAAGTACAAAACCACGTGCGCAGTTAACCTTGATGGAAGCGGTTGTCGCACCTGGCAGCCGGATGATTGGCAGAACGATCGGGCAAATCGGTTTTCACCATCAAACCCGTTGCGTCATGATTGGTATCGAACGGCGCAGCCGCATGATGCGCGCGCATATCAACACAATGCGCCTTGAAGCTGGCGACGTTCTGCTTATCCTCGGTGACATTAATGATGTTCGCGCCTTGCGGTCAGAACGGGACATTCTTGTTTTAGAAGGGTCGATCGAAGGCCTGCCTGATCCGCGAAATGCCCGTATAGCGTCAGCGATTTTCGCTGGCGTTATTCTGACAACCGCAAGCGGTTTTTCCCCGATCGCGGTCTCAGCTGTTGCTGGCGCTGGGCTGATCGTCGCGACGGGCTGCTTAAATGTCCGCCAGGCTGCGCGCGCGATTGATCGGCGAATTTACCTTCTCATTGGCGCATCACTTGCCATGGGTGCGGCGCTTCAACAAACCGGCGGCGCTCAATTAATTGGTGCCGGCGTGGCAGCAGCCGCGGGCGACGCCAGTCCCGTTTTGCTTATCTCAGGCTTTTTTATCGCCTGTGCCGCAATTACGAATGTGCTTTCAAACAACGCCACCGCTGTTCTCTTCGTCCCGATTGCGGTGAATGCCGCACTTGCCGCCGGTATTGATCCACATGTCCTGGTATTAACCGTAATCTTTGGTGCCAACTGTTCGTTCGCAACGCCCGTCGCCTATCAGACAAACCTGCTCGTTCTCACCCCTGGTAACTATTCGTTTAGAGATTTCCTAAAGGTTGGCGGACCGCTGATCATCGTCTTATGGCTCGGCTACACAATAATTGCGCCAATCTATTTTCGGGCAGTCGGTCTCATTTAATTCTTCATCACACACATTTTGGGTACGAAGCTTGCTAGTCCCTTCTAACGGAAGAAAAACGAACCGCGTCGGGGCTCACTTTGTTCATACCTTGTAAACCAACATTGCCAGCGTGCCTGGGCGTCGCTAAGCTGATCGTGTTAGGACTGACGAATGCGTAAAGAAGACGTCTCTTCAAAACTTGTCGTAAGCAACGACGAGTTTTTCATCACGGCACCAGCGCCCTGCCCTTATCTGGCAGGCCGTAAGGAGCGGAAGGTATTTTCATACCTTAACGGACCAGCGGCGCCGGGGATCAACTCTGCCTTATCGGAGCGTGGGTTTAGACGTTCACAGAATATAATTTATCTTCCCGCGTGCGATACCTGCTCGGCATGCACACCTGTCAGGATCGTGGCACCTGGATTTGAGCTGTCAAAGTCCCGCCGGCGCACGCTGAAGCGAAATAGTGATCTGATCCGGCGTCTGCGGCCACCGCGCGCGACAGGCGAGCAATTCTCCATCCTTCGCGCCTACCTTGATGAAAGACACGCCGCCGGCGGCATGGCAGATATGACCGTGCTCGATTTCGCCTCCATGGTTGAAGAAACCGCGGTGGACACCATGATGGTCGAGTATTGGGGCCAGGACGAACATGGTGAGGAAATACTTGTCGCGTGCGCACTAACCGACCGTCTGGCAGACGGCTTGTCGATGGTATATTCATTTTTTGACCCTGACCTCGATAACCGTAGCCTGGGGGCGTTTATGGTGATCGATCACGTCGCGCTGGCGCTTGAGCTCGGCCTTTCATATGTCTATCTCGGTTACTGGGTCGATGGCTCACCGAAAATGGACTATAAGAAGCGATTTGGCCCATTAGAACGCCTTGGCCGACAAGGCTGGAGCACATTTGATCCGGCTTAAATCCTGAAGGCTGGTTTTCCGCTTTAAATCTCGCTCGACCTTTTCAATAGCGTTGGAGCGCTTTATTCCATTACCTTAAACGTGCAGGCCGTTGGGCGTGGCGAACAAGAAAAATGGGAAGCGCATGTCGAAAAACCGGCAATTTGATCGACGAAATTTTTTACGCGCCGGGGCCATTGGTGGCGCTTCGCTTGCTGCGGGATGCGATTGCGCGCCGGAAGACTTGCCACAAATGGGCGGCGGTCTCCCATCCAGAGAATTAAAAATGGTGACGACATGGCCTAAGGACTTTCCAGGCCTTGGCACCATGGCGGAACGCACAGCGCAATTTATCACCGAGATGAGCGGCGGTGCCATGCGTGTTCATGTGTACGCTGCGGGTGAACTGGTCAGTGCCTTTGAAAGCTTCGACGCGGTCTCAACGGGCGCGGCAGAGCTCTATCATGGTGCTGAATATTACTGGGTCGGCAAATCACAAGCCTATCCATTTTTTACCGCCGTCCCCTTTGGCATGACCACATCAGAAATTATGGCGTGGACAGAGTTTGGCGGCGGCCAGGCGCTGTGGGACGAGTTAGCCGCCAATTTCAACATCAAGCCATTCATTGCCGGTAATACCGGGCACCAAATGGGCGGCTGGTATAAACGCCCGATCAACTCTCTTGAAGATGTGCGCGGCCTGAAAGTACGCATGCCGGGCATTGGCGGCGAGGTATTGCGACGCATTGGCGGATCTGCCGTCGCCCTTTCCGGCGGCGAAATATATCAGGCGCTGCAGTCCGGTGCGATTGACGGAACCGAATGGGTCGGCCCCTGGAATGATCTCGCGTTCGGGTTCTATCGCGAAGCGAAATACTATTACTGGCCCGGCTTTCACGAACCAGGTGCCCAGCTTGGCCTTGGCGTTAATCTCGACTTTTGGAAATCACTGACACTGCCGGAAAAGTCTATCATCAAGGGCGCCTGTCAGCGGGCAAACCATTTATCGATAGCGGAATACGGACATTATAACGGTATCGCACTTGATCAACTGGTTCAGGAACACGGGGTCGAATTACGTGAAATGCCGCGCGACGTGATGGCTGCCCTGGCGCGGGAAACAAAAGTCGTGCTGGAGGAAATTGCCCAAACGGACGACATTTCTGGCCGAATTTTCGAAAGCTACAAAGCCGCATTAGCGCGTTCACAAAAATGGGGCCGGATATCAGACGAAGCGTTTATGTCTGTACGCCGTGACGTATTCTCCCTTTAGATAGGCTTCGCTCATGTCGATAGAACAATTCGGCGACCTTTTGAACATCATGCTCGTCGGCATATCGCCGCTCATGCTTTTGCCTGTGGCGATGCTGGTTCGCGCACGGCTTTTAGCGGCGGCAACACCTTTTCTTGGAACAATATTGATCGGTACAGCAATCTATGTCTTTGGCGCGCTGGCGGTCGATGTCTCTGCCCCGAACCTGTCGCCCTGGGCGATCGGGCTGGCTGCGCTTGTTGCCATTGGCGCGGGCAGTGCAATTTGGCATTTAACGGCACACAAGGTGAGCGAACGCCTATCGCGCCCTTTGGAAACCGGGGTCAGAACCATCGGGCGCGTAACGACCGCGCTGGTTATTCTGATGGCGCTGGTACAGTTTTGTGTCGTCATCATGCGTTACGTCTTCGGCATCAATTTCATCGCCATGCAGGAAAGCATCACATATTTCCATGGTGCTGCGTTTCTACTTGCATCGGGCTATGCGCTACTGACGAATGATCATGTCCGCGTCGATATATTGTATAGCCGTGCGTCGCCGCAGCGCCGCGCCGTAATCGACCTTTTCGGCACATATCTTTTTCTGGTACCTTTCTGCTTTATCACTCTCTGGGCCGCGGGGCCTTATGTTGCGAATGCGTGGTCTGTGCGTGAAGGGTCAGCTGAACAATCCGGCATTCAGGGGATATTCCTGTTAAAGAGTTTCATCCCGATTTTCGGCATTCTTTTGCTTGGTGCCGGATTTGTGAACGCCCGGCGCGCAGCAGGCATTCTTACATCTCCAACAACTGAGGAAAACTGACATGGGCGAACTGGCATCCCATGGTTTTTGTTTTTGCGCGGCGGCTGGTTGGCTCGATATCGCGATGATCATAAGCCTGTGTATTTTGATCATTGCAGGCTATCCGGTTGCGTTCAGTCTGGCCGGTGTTGCGCTCATTTTTGCTGTGATTGGCCTGACCCTGGGCGTTTTTGACCCCAATTTCATCAAACCTTTTGGTCAACGGATTCATGGCGCGGTCATGAACCAGACCCTTGTTGCCGTGCCGATGTTTATTCTCATGGGCGTGATATTGGAAAAAGCGCGCATCGCCGAGGAATTGCTTGATGAGATGGCAAAGCTCTTTGGCACAATGCGTGGTGGGCTTGGCATATCGGTGACGATTGTCGGTGCACTGCTCGCAGCCTCCACAGGGATCGTCGGCGCTACGGTGGTAACGATGGGACTACTCAGCCTCCCGACCATGTTGCGTAGAGGCTATGACCCCGCCTTCGCATCAGGGTCAATCGCTGCCGCCGGGACGCTTGGACAGATTATACCGCCCTCCATCGTGCTTATTCTTCTTGGCGACGTTATTTCGAATGCTTACCAGAAATCTCAATTACAGCAGGGCGTATTCGCCCCGGAAACAATCTCCGTCGGCGATTTATTTGCTGGCGCACTGTTTCCCGGGTTAATGCTTGTCAGCCTTTATCTGCTCTACCAGATTGGCGTGGCGGCGTTCCAGGGATCAAAAGCACCGGCAATCCCTTCAGAGGAATTAGGCTCGCGGCGGGAAGTATGGGCCGCGGCGCTAAAAACCCTGCCCCCACCGCTTATTCTCATCATCGCTGTCCTGGGGTCGATTCTTGCCGGCATCGCCACGCCAACCGAAGCGGCAAGTGTCGGCGCGGTCGGTGCGCTCCTTATTGCAGGTAGTCGTTTGGCACCAGCCGGTGGCCTTTGGTCCGTGCGTGGATTGGTGATCGCCAGTGCTATTTCGTGTGTCTTTTTGATTTTGTTGACCAGCAATCTGGACCTGCGTCTGGGGCGCCAGTCGGTGACGCAGTTTGAACAAATCGGGATTGGCGTTGCGGCCATGTTGAGCATGATTATCCCGCTCGGCGTTTTGGCTGCGCTACGTGAGCTTAAACGCCATAAAACGCTCTTCGCAATCGGCGATCAGACCGTGCGTGTGACAACTATGGTTTTTGCAATCCTGATCGGCGCGGCCATGTTCTCCCTTGTGTTTCGTGGGTTAGGCGGGGAAGAGACCGTTCAACAATTACTATCGTCAATGCCAGGGGGGGTAGTTGGCGCGATGATCGGCGTTATGCTGATTATGTTCGTCCTCGGCTTCTTCCTCGATTTCATTGAGATCACGTTCGTGGTTGTACCATTGGTCGCGCCAGCATTACTGCTCATGGGGATCGATCCGATCTGGCTCGGGGTGATGATGGCAATCAATTTGCAGACGTCGTTTTTAACGCCGCCCTTCGGATTTGCTTTATTCTACCTTAGAGGTGTTGCGCCACCGGAACTCAAAACGACCGAGATCTATCGCGGCGCGATACCTTATATTGGCCTACAGATTATTGCCCTGGCGTTATTGGCGGTATTCCCAGGTATCGCAACCTGGCTGCCTAATCTGATTTACGGCTGACCCTTCTCGCCTTGTGAGGCATAGTTGAGCATTGTGTCGCGGGCAGAATTGATTTTCGCCGCAAGATACTCATTGCCACCACGATCCGGATGCAATTGGATTATAAGCCGTCTGTAAGCGTTTCTGATAGTCGCTTCATCAGCGTTCAGCTCGACGCCGAGGATAGAAGCCGCTTCTTCAAGGCTTCCCGCCGCCCAGACAGGTAACTCACCTTCGGCCGATTGATCGGCAAGAACATCGTCGACGCCCTGATTATCCATGCGCCGTTCGCGCCACATCTCGATTGCCGTAATACCACCTGCAGCAATCAGAATCATAACGGCGGCAGGGGCCAGTTTTGCCAGGAATAACGCGGCGGCAAGGCCAAGCCATGCTGTAATTTTCAGCACATTGATCCGACCATTAATGCCGGTGTCGGTGCGCGCACTCATTCGCACCAGCAGCCAAACCGCTGATGCCATTGCCAGAATAAGCGCCAAAATGCCTGTCACCGCCATCGCTTTATACAGCCATACGACAAAACGAACAAAGATCGGTGGTCAACTTGCCCTATTATCTAAACAAAGGACAGGTGTTGGTTTAGTCACGCTGAGAAGTCATGCCGCCGCAGTTTCTGCTTCAGGCTCATCCCGTCGCGGAAGATTAAGCGTCGCAACAAGGGATCGTATCTCCAGGCGCGCAGTAACATGGCTCATGGTGGAAAGCTTGACCGGTGCGCTTTTGCCGCCGAGATCAAGGAGCGTTAATCCGTTCGGAAACAGCTCGCGATAGATGACGCGGTCACCAAAACCGCGCGCCAAGCGAAAACCGATACGGCCAGCGAGATCGTCTAGTTTTTCGCCCATGTGCTTTTTGTTATTCGCCCGTGTTGCAGACAGCCGATTGCGCATAACGATCCAGTCTATGCCACCTTTAACCCCGGACATTGCCCGCTTCTTGCGCGCTTGCCAAACCATGTCGCTGTAAACACTCGGCCCAAGGACATCACCTGTTTTCGGGTCAAGGCGCGCTAATAAATCGAAATCAACAAAACTGTCATTCAATGGTGTGACGATTGTATCGGCATGGGCATGGGCGACCCGCGAAAGGTGGGTGTCCGCACCGGGACAATCAATTACAACAAAATCGCAATGAGCAAGGCTGGCAAACGTATCCGTCAGCCGCTGAGACTCTTCACGCCATGCAGCTTCGCGGCTATCGAGGCTGGACGGTGCCACGGTTGGATTTTCAGGAAATAGCAGGGCCGCGCCCTTAAGGTCAGAAAATGCCTGACGATTTTCGAGGTACCGTGTCAGGCTCTTCTGGCGCATATCTAGATCGATGGCGGCAACACGGGCGTTGCTCTTCATCAATGCCACAATGATGTGCATTGCCGCGGTCGACTTTCCCGAGCCGCCCTTTTCATTTCCAAGCACGATCACATGGGTCACGCGCAGTTACCTCTCATTAACGATGGGACTCGCAATAGCTCAAACCCGTGACCGGGCCTTAAACGCACTTTAATCCCGCCTTCATAGGCTTTGCGGCAAGGACGCCATTACCATGCCGATTCTCAACCCTTTTCGAAACGAAACTGCCGTGATTCTGCGCTTGCGCGCTCTTTTTTCATTTCCTGTCCGGTTAATTATAATTTCGTTCGCCATTATGTGGACATCGCTTCAGGGCAGCGCGGTTGCAGAGGTTTTTGTCACGCCCCTGCGCGCTTTGCTCTCTAAGGACCAGCCGACAGCGACGTTTTCGGTATCCAACCCGTCGGACCGATTGATCGAGGTCCAGGCCGAATGGATTGATATGGCCGCCTCCCCTCGCGGGTATGAACCAATTCACGGCCCTGACCGAGCCAGGATAAGTGCCGCCCCTTACCTGATCATGTCCCCTTCCCGCGTCCGCTTAAAGCCAGGTGAACGGGCAGATATTTCCGTCGCATTGAATGAAAAAATGGCGATCAATTTTCAAGAACGTCGTTCACATGTGGTGTTCACTGCAGCCGCGGTTCGCACCCCGCTCAGGAAAACGTCTGGCGGCTTAATGGCGGACATTGATCTTGCGGTTTCGGTGCCTGTGATTGTTCGCACCATCCCGGCAGCATCAATTAGCCGCTTCCGCAACACCCATCTCGGCCGTGACAAACGTGGCAACTTAACCGTGGAAACCAGCCTGAAGCGGTCAGGAACCGCGTCGCTTTATGGGGAACTTGTCGCCGAATTTACTGCTTCTGATGACAAATCCCGTGTTTCGGCGCGCCTGGACAATGTGTCGGTGCATTTCGACACCGATGAGATAGACGTATCGCTCTCGCTTGGTGTGGTTCAGCTTCCTGCGGGTAACATGGTCCTGACCTATGTCGGACAGTCAGAGTATCAGGGAAGAATTCTAGCGCGAAAATCATTTGCAATCGCCGCGCCGCCAGAAAAATAACCCGGGGCCCCGTGATGTGCGACCGTCAAATCTGCCGGTAAGCATACGCTCTGCCAGCCCGCTATCCGCCAGCGCACAACTAAAAAGTATCGCCTTGGGTCAGAAATTAAAAACGTTCACCATCAAAGGCGACGACCTTGCAATATTGGTTCTTTATTGTCAGCTCACCACATAACGCCTTTGCGGTGTTTTGAGAGGCAAATCCCCCACCGATCAGGCGAAACATATCGCCAAGGCCTTTGATCGCGACCTTCTTTGTTCGCGGTTCCAGAAGACCAAGTTCATCGGGGAAACTGCGTTGGAGCTTGCGCCAGCCCTCACGGGCACCGCGTTGTTTGGCGTATGATTCCAGATGAACGCCCCACATAACGCTTGCGAGGGCCAGTTGAGAACCAGCGGCGTCATTTTCAAAATTCGTCTGCGCAGAGGCAAATGTTGGCTGGACAAGCTTTGGCGCACTCGCCGTTTCGACATCATTGGCGCTTATGTCAGTGCGCGGCTCCCCAGGAGAGGTATCCCCAGGAGAAATATTAGCGCCCTGCCTTGCCGCGCGCCTTTCCTGAGCAGCTTCTTCCCCTGTCAAAATCGAATCATCGGACGAACCAGCTAATGCAATCACAGCTGCTTCGCGCGCCTTTTCCAATTGACGGGTCAGTGTACCAACTTCGCGCTGCAATCTAGAATTCTCTGATTGCAGGGCCGCAACTTTTTCTTCCATCGCAGAGATATCTGCAAAGGCCCAGTTAATGTCAGAAGCTTTCTGGCCAGTGACCGCTTGTGGTTCGACGGGGCTTGATGCGCAACCTGCGGCCACTAACAAACAGCCGGAGCCCAAAACCCCTTTAAATGCAGTGGATATTCTAAGGTTTGTCACGAATGATACCCTGGCTTTATTCATAAACCTTGCTCAATCGTCTTGATCCTGAGGCTCAGTTACCCCATTAGCGGTGTTCGTCAGCAAATAAAACCATACGAAACTGTAATCAATGGTCGCGCCGCATTCTTTTAAGTCGCTAGAAGTGATTCACACCCTCGCAGAAATGCGCCAGCTGATTGCCGCATGGCGCCGTAAGGGCGAACGTATTGCACTGGTACCGACGATGGGTGCATTGCATGATGGACATTTAAGCCTTCTTGAGATTGCAAAAGCCAATGCAGACCGGGTTGTCGCGAGCATTTTCCTTAATCCAACGCAATTCGCCGCCAATGAAGATCTGTCTACATACCCTCGCCGTGAACAAGAAGACCTTGAAAGATTATCCAAGGTCCCCTGCGACGCAGCATATCTGCCCTCAACGGCGGCAATGTATCCGGA
>SHAI01000056.1 GCA_004213235.1 Parvularculaceae bacterium | reverse complement strand
CGGTTTTCGGATGAGGGAGCATTCGCGATATCGTTTGAGATTGAGGTTCATCTGCACGATGGCAGCGACGTTTTGAGTGTGGGCTGCAAGGCAGGCATATCTGACCTGTTATTGGCGCAAGAGGTTTGGCGGGCGTTGCAGCTACAGCTATCTGAGAAGAAGGCTCCGTGTAAGGAGAACGAGCGCGTGAAGAAGAGCGTGGCTGATCTTCAACTTGATAAGCTTATCCCGAAGGAGAGCCTGAACCATTTAAGGCCGAAAGCCTGATGCATGAGGCGCTGTATCAGGCAAGTGATCCACACGCGTCTCAAGCCTCGAACATCAGAACCCCGCATTTGTGCGGTTCTTGGTATTGCGCGATCCAGCCTGCGCGGACAGCTCGAAATCCAAGATGATGAGGTCTTGGGAATGGCGATGCCAGCGAAGTCGATGACGGAGCCTGGCTGAACAGTTTCATGCACTATGATCTTAGTTATGGTGACCTGAGAAAAACCCTGCAAACAAGCACCAGTCCGGTCGGCGCAAAAGTGTAACGCCTATCTCCGGAACAAACAGTGACCCCGTGTCTGCGGGCCGGACAAAACAAAGAATGAACCCGGAGGGCGCTGGCGGATGGGGTGGGATTCGAACCCACGAGACGCTTGCACGCCTGCCGGTTTTCAAGACCGGTGCCTTCAACCACTCGGCCACCCATCCGCATATGGCCCGTGGGAAGGAACCTCCCCGATAGCCGCGCGCCGGACCCTAGGCATTCCGTGCTGAATCGCAAGTCTTTCTTGAAAACAATCGGCACGGTCCCGGCGTTAAAGGCTGGTTAACGCTTATTGACCAATTTCTAAAAGGCCAGCTAGACGCAATTTTGCAGGAAGCCCCATGATTTTTGTGCAATCAACGCCCCGTTCATTTTGGCTCGTCAGAAAGTGTGCCCTTATCTTCATCGCCTTTGGTCTGGCGGCCGGGTGTGCGACCGGTGACCATGCTAAAAACGACAATATACAGGCCCGCCCGCATGTAAAAGTCGGCAAACGCTATACAATTGACGGGCGACGCTACTACACGCCGAAGGTGGACAAGAACTATCGCCGGGTTGGTACAGCGTCCTGGTATGGGCCCAAGTTTCACGGGCGGCTCACAGCGAATGGCGAGATTTTTGATCGTAAATTACTGACGGCTGCCCATAAAACGCTGCCCCTGCCGACGCTGGTGCGGGTTGAAAACCTCGAAAATGGTAAGCGGCTCGTCGTGCGGGTGAATGACCGTGGTCCATTCGTCGATGACCGCATCATCGATCTGTCTGAAGCCGCGGCGCGCGAGCTTGGGTTCAAGCGCAAGGGGCTTGCTAAAGTCCGGGTGACCTATCTGTCCGAAGCGTCATTAAAAACGGCAGGCCGTAATCCGCCGCAACGTGCAGCGAAGCGGACAAAGGTCAGACGATCAGCCCGGCGTGCTACCGCCCGATCCGCCCGCCGTGCCACCGCGCCGGTCGAAGCCGCAGGGCGGCGCGCGGAACGTTCTCTTGTCAGCGCCGCGCCAGCAGTATCTCGCGCCGCAGTTGCGCCGAGTTTTGTCGCTGCAAAAGCGCCCGACCGATTCTGGATCGATGTTGCGCGTTTTGACAGTTGGGATGAAACCGCCAATGCGGTGGCTGCGTTGCCGCCGTCTTACAATCCGGCAGTTTTCGAAGCTGACGACAATGTGCGATCGGAGGCGTTTCTGGTGCGGGTGGGGCCATTGAAAAATGCCCGGGACGCGGACACTTTACGCGCGCGGCTCATTGAAAAAGGTTTTTCGCGGGCGGTTGTGTCTGCCGACTATACAGGTTCATAACTAAAGCTTGGAATTTTTCGGAGGCCGCGCGCGCGGTGTGAAGTTGTAGCTATGCGTCGAACCTTATTCCCCGATCTGTTTCGTTGTTTTATTTTTATGGCGGGCGCTGCGCTCGGCAGTGCTCACGCGGCACCGCCCATTGAAACCTCGGCAGATTTCGCCCTGATCATGGATTATGAGACGGGCGAGATTCTGTTTGAGAAGGCCGCCCACGTGCCGACTGCGCCAGCGTCGATGAGCAAACTCATGACAGCGGCGATCGTGTTCGAAAAACTCCAGTCCGGTGAGCTGAAGCTCAGCGATCAGTTTACGGCGTCGCGCAAAGCATGGGCCAAGCGCGGCTCGAAAATGTGGGTTGGGGAAAACAGCAAAATAACTGTCGAAAATCTTCTGCGCGGTGTGATCATTCAATCGGGAAATGATGCGTGCATTGTCATTGCGGAGAACATTTCCGGATCTGAAGAAGCCTTCGCGGCGCTGATGAATGCCAAAGCGCGGGAATGGGGGCTTAATGATTCAACATTCGCAAATGCGACCGGCTGGCCGGACCCGAATCACAAAATGTCCATGGCCGATCTGGGTACACTGGCCCGGAAGATTATCGCCGAATATCCGGAATTTTACGCGATCTTCGCGGAACGGGAATTTACCTGGTCGAAAATTCGCCAGAACAACCGAAATCCAATTCTCGGCACAATCGAGGGCGCTGACGGCTTAAAAACAGGCCACACTGAAGAGTCCGGCTACGGGGTTGTGGGCTCTGCGCTGGTAGATGGCGTGCGCCGGATTGTTGTTGTGAATGGTTTGGAGACAAGCACAGATCGGAAAACCGAGTCGCGGCGTTTAATGGATATTGCCTTCAATGATTTTGAGGAACGGCGTATATTTTCTAGCGGTGCGGTCGTCGGTGATGCGGAAGTGTTCGCCGGTAAGGCGGCAACAATACCGCTTGTGTTGAGAGATAATGTGGACGTGATCCTGCACCGCAGTTTCCAGGATAAAACGAACGCGACTGTGGTATATGAGGGGCCGGTGCAAGCGCCCGTCAGTGCGGGGCAGCAACTCGGGTTCCTTCGTGTTACTGTCGACGAAACCACGCGGGAATATCCGCTATTTGCAGCAAAGGACGTTCCTGCGCTCGGGTTTTTTGGTAAGGTTGGTCTTGCTGCGAAAAAACTCCTATTGAAAAAAGAAGACGCGGCATCTTAACCGGTCGCAATCACGGCGCAAATTCAGGGGACTGATGTGACGGCCAGAGCGCCTTTCATTGTATTTGAGGGCGGCGACGGTGCCGGCAAGTCAACGCAGATCTCGTTGCTTGCCGATGCACTGACGGCGCGCGGCATTGCCGTATTGACCACGCGCGAGCCGGGCGGTGCACCCGGTGCAGAGCGACTGCGCGAGCTGTTGGTGACCGGCGCTGTTGATGATTGGTCGCCTGTTTCGGAGGCGTTGCTTATGTACGCTGCCAGAGCGGAACATCTGGCAAAAACCATCAATCCTGCGCGCGCAGCTGGAACGATTGTCCTGTGCGATCGTTTTTCTGATTCAACGGCGGCCTATCAAGGGGCTGCCGGCCGTGTCGATCCGGTATTTCTGGCCGCATTGGAGGCCCATGTGGTAGGCGGTGATGCGCCAGATCTTGTGATGATTTTGGATGTCGCGCCTGAAACGGGCCTGTCTCGCGCGCAGGACCGACACTCGGGTGAAGATCGTTTTGAGCAAAAGGGTCGTGATTTTCAGTCAAGGGTGCGCGAGGCATTCGTGGCATTGGCCAATGCTGATCCGCAACGCAAACAACTCATAAATGCAAATCGTCAGATTGCGGATGTATCAGCTGATATATTGCAGCGTGTCATCCCGCTTGTGCAATCATGGCAGAACCAAAGTGGCTGAAAAAGAAAAAGGCCCGCCGGCGCCGACCCTGACGCCGCCAGAAAAGCGCCAGGAGCTTATCGGGCATGGCGATGCGCAGGGGCGCATTGCACAGATGATTGACGCGGGCGATTTTACCAATGGCTGGTTGATCACCGGTCCAGACGGGATTGGGAAAGCAACCCTGGCCTTTCGCGCAGTGCGCCAGCTGTTGAACACGGGCAATGCCGCCGACGATTCTTCGCACAGGCTTATCGCCGCTGGTGCGCACCCGGATGTTTTCGTTGCGCGCCGGCCATGGATTGAGAAGACGCAGAAGTTTGCAACGGAAATTACCGTCGATGTAATTCGAAAGCTGACGGCCAGTCTGGCGAATACGCCGGCAATGGGTGGCTGGCGGGTAGGGCTGATAGATACGGCCGATGAGTTAAATCGCAATGCAGCCAATGCGCTATTGAAAGTTTTGGAAGAACCTCCGGCGCGCACGACGTTGATTTTGCTGGCGGCGAAGCCCGGCCGCTTGCTGCCGACGATCAGATCCCGTTGCCGACGGATTGACCTACGCCCGGCTCAGGATAGTGAGATTGCCCCGTTCGTTGCCCGCGAAGCGGGGATCGATCTTGATGCGGCGGCAGAAATCGCGCGCGCTGCGGGGGGGCGAGCTGGTTTTGCCTTGAGGTTGGCGGTTGATGACGGTTTGAAGGCGGTGCGACTCCTCGACAATTTTTTTTCCGCCAGTCATGCAGGTCGCATGCCTGAAGGGGCGAGTGGCCTCGTTGGCAAGGGGAGCGAAGGCGTTTGGCCGATTTTCACAATGTTGCTGGAAGAGCGTTTGGCCCAGGCGGTTATTCGCGCCGCACAAGACGATAAGGCCGATCGGTTTCGGCTCTCTCAAATGATTGATGTTCGTGACCGCGTGATTGATTTGCTTCGTCGGTGCGAGGCGCTAAACCTTGACCGGGGACAGGTCGTCTCATCCCTGGCGCGATCGCTTGCGTCGGTGAAATTCTAACCAATAGCTGTGCCAGTTACTTTTCCTGTTTCCGCGCGGTTGCCCGCCTTTGGAGGCGTTATGTTGATCGATAGCCATGTTAATCTGCACTCAGACAAATATGAGGATGACGGCGAGGACGTAATCGCGCGTGCCCGCGCAGCAGGGGTCGCTGGCATGCTTACCATCTCTGACCGGATCAGTTCCGCTGATGAGATAAAGCGGATCTGCGCGCGCTACCCGTTCATGTGGCGGTCCGTCGGGGCTCATCCCCATTACGCTGTGGAGCATCCAGATCTGACGGCAGATTTCCTGGTTGATCTGGCGGCCGATGAGGATGTGATTGGCATTGGGGAATGCGGCCTTGATTTTCACTATAATTATTCGCCGCGGGAAGACCAGTTGATCGTCTTTCGCAAACATATCGAGGCGGCGCAGCGCACGGGCCTGCCTTTGATCATTCATACCCGTGAGGCGGATAAAGAGATGCGCGATCTATTGGAGCGTGCAATGTCAAACGCACCATTTATCCCGCTCCTGCATTGCTATACTGGCGGGATTGAGCTTGCTGAAGCGGTAATGGAGATGGGGGGATATGCCGCCTTTTCCGGCATTATGACGTTCAAGAATGCTGAAGATGTTCGCGCTGTCGCCAAAGCTCTGCCGTTGGACCGGATTATTCTGGAAACGGATTGTCCCTATCTGGCACCTGTGCCGATGCGCGGGCGACGAAATGAGCCGGCTTATCTCGTCCATGTTGCGGCGAAATTTGCAGAATTGCGTGGTTTGTCTGAAGAAGAGGCCGCGATAATTACCACGGATAATTTTTTCCGGTTGTTTTCGCGCGCGACCCGTGAGGGATTAGCGCCATGACTATTGAAAAGATTGGTGGGCGGATCAGGGCAACGATACTTGGGTGCGGTTCATCAGGCGGTGTGCCGCGCATTGGCGGTGTGGACGGCGCGGGGGACTGGGGGGCGTGCAACCCAGATAATTCCAAAAACAGGCGCCGACGGTGTTCTTTGCTCGTTGAAAGAGTGGATGGTGCCGATGCGGGGAACCGCCAGTCGTCGACGACGGTCTTAATCGATACGTCACCGGACATGCGCGAGCAGTTGATTGATGCCCGTGTTGCGCGCCTGGATGGCGTCTTGATCACTCATGATCATGCAGACCAGACCCATGGGCTTGATGATCTGCGCGCACTTGCCATTCATCAGCGCGCGCAGGTTCCAGTTCATATGGATCGCGGCACGTCCGGCGGTCTGCTCACTCGCTTTGCCTATTGTTTCGTGCAGCCGGAAGGCAGCTGGTATCCGCCAATTCTGAAGGAGGAAGTTTTGCCAATGCCCGGTGAAACTTTTTCCATTGACGGGCCGTCGGGTCCGGTGTCGGCGACGCCCTTTGTGCAGGCCCATGGCGCGGTTCAGTCCCTGGGGTTCCGGATCGGTGATCTTGCATACTCCAGTGACGTGGTTGATCTCCCGGAGGAGAGTTTTGACATTCTGGCGGGCGTAAAGGTCTGGATTGTTGATGCCTTGCAGATGACTCCCCATGGCTCCCACGCTCATTTTGACAAGGCGCTTGAGTGGATTGAGCGCGTCCAACCGGCGCAGGCAATTCTAACAAACCTCCATATTTCAATGGACTATGACACGGTGTGCGGGCTTTGTCCTGACGGGGTTGAACCGGCATTTGACGGGATGACGATATTTGCGGCAATATAATACCGCATACACAAGTGCCTGTTTTCAAAACATTTCTTGAAAGGTGTTGACGTTAAGCGCGCGCTTAGGTACGAGCCCAGCTTCGAATTGAAGCTTTCCGCTTCAATCCATCAGAATCGCCGCGTTTCGCGGATCACTGACAGGACATTTGTGATGAAAACCTATTCCGCCAAGCCGGGCGAAGTAGACAAAAAGTGGATCCTGATCGACGCAGAAGGCCTTGTCGTTGGCCGTCTTGCTTCCATCATTGCCACCCGTCTTCGCGGCAAACACAAGCCCGCTTATACCCCGCACGTTGATTGCGGCGACCATGTCGTCGTTGTGAATGCAGACAAAGTCGTCTTCACCGGGAACAAGCGCGCCGATAAAAAATTCTACTGGCACACCGGATATCCCGGCGGCATCAAAGAACGCACCATGGAAAAGCTCCTTGATGGCAAGCATCCAGAACGCGTTGTTATGAAGGCCGTTGAGCGGATGATGCCGAAAGACTCCTCACTTGCGCGCTCGCAGATGACCCATCTGAAAGTATATGCTGGCGTGGATCATCCTCATGAAGCGCAGCAGCCTGAGACGCTCGACGTCGCTGCGATGAACCCAAAGAACAAACGGGAAGCTTAAGACATGAGCACCACAACTCTTGAAGATTTAAAAGACGTAGCAACCGAGGCTGGCGTCGTCGAAGCTGAAGAGAACGCGCTGCCCGAGCCGAAAATTGACGAGCTTGGCCGCGCTTACGCAAGCGGCAAGCGGAAGACAGCCGTCTCGCGTGTCTGGATCAAGCCGGGCAGCGGCAAAATTATCGTCAACAAGAAAGACCACACCGAATATTTTGGTCGCGCGGTGTTGCAGATGATCATCAAGCAGCCGCTTGTCGCCGCTGAGCGTAACGGCCAGTATGACATCTATTGCACGGTTACAGGCTCAGGTCCGTCCGGCCAGGCCGGTGCGGTGCGCCACGGTATTGCGCGCGCGCTGACCTATTTTGAGCCGGAACTGCGCGGTGTTCTTAAAAAGGGTGGCTTCCTGACCCGCGACAGCCGCGTGGTCGAACGCAAGAAGTACGGTCGCAAAAAGGCCCGTCGGAGCTTCCAGTTCTCGAAGCGCTAGTATCGAGTGTTTGGAAAAATCAATTAAAACGAGGGCCTGCATTAATTTGCAGGCCCTTTTTCTATGTAGCAGTTTCGCAGCGGCGCATTGATCTTATTGACGTTGCTGATTAGCGAAATTAGCGTATTTGTAGCGTTTTGGTTTGCTGCTGGGGACGAATGAATGGGAATAGTTTATGTGCTGACTAACGCAGCGTTTGATGGCTACGTAAAAATTGGAAAGACAAGGAACTTGAAACAAAGACTGCGTTCGTTAGATAGCACAAACGTTCCTTTGCCATTCCGCTGTGTCTATGCAGTTGAAGTATACAACGATGCAGAAGTTGAGCGGTTGCTGCATCAAACATTTGCAGACAACAGAACGCGCTCCACACGGGAATTTTTTGAAGTCGATGCGCAGCGTGTCATTTCAGCAATGAAGCTCACACGCGGAAAAGACGTAACTCCAAAAGACGACGTTGCTGAAGATGATGAAGGTTTAAAGGCTATCGAGAAAGCTACTCGTAAGCCGCGCAAAATCAATTCATTGTTTGATGCAGATCTGAAGGTGGGTGACGTACTGCATTACGCAAACGACGGCGCAATCACAGCCAAAGTAGTTGGTGCAAAGAAGGTACTGTTTGAAGGCAATGAAACGAGTTTGAGTGCGTCTGCGCTGACGTTACTGCAGAGAGATGGCTATAAGTGGCGTTCTGTGAACGGTTGGCAGTTTTGGATGTTTGAGAACGAGACGGTAGCTGAGCGGCTGAACAACTTGTTGGAAGAGCGCGAACAGGGAGACGAGTAGGAAGTAGGAAGGCAGCAACGCCATTTTACGAAAACAAAGTGGAGCATTACGGCGGCGCATGTGTGCTGTTTACGCGTACTCTCCCAGTTGCCGTTCCTAATGCCAAAAAGCACCGCAAGCCGACTTGTTATACGCGTTTGAAGTTAGGTGGGCGCAAAGGCTACATTACACTGACCTGCTCCCTTTGACGCATGGTCACAATGTGAGCTTCTTCGTTTTAAATTTGATCAGTTGATTTTGGTTGGTGGATCGATGTTTGGCGGGCGACGTCAAGTAAAGCTTCCCGGCCATTCGCCCCACCGTCCCGCAGGGCACGGAAAAGGTTCGAGGCACGCACCGAGCGGCTGGCAGGTGTCGGGCCAAGCCGTTCAAACAGATCCGCTACTGAATTACACTTATTCGCTTCTTTATCACGCACAGCATCCGCCCCCGCGTTTGCCTATCAGCACCTCATCTCAAAAAGCGGATGGCGATGCTTAATTGTTATATGACCCAGCTGAGGTGTTGGGCACGGCTCCGGTGTGTCCCGGTTCAACAATGCACAAACCCCATTTCGGGAAAGTTCGAATCAACAATTTCTTCATCAGGGTTAACAAAACATTAATTCGCGGGTCCATTGCGTTGGCTATGGTGGGGTGTGCTGTGCAAACAACAATTTTGGTCCTGGTCCCGCATTGATGGCGCGTCATGTCGGTATTGGTGTGGAGCTGCAACTCCTTCTTCCAAATCAGCCAAACGCGACAGACAATGGCCTCGTTGATGGCTGGCTGCAGATGAAAGGCAGAAAGAACAATGACCGTTGTGACTTATGAAGTTCGCGCGCCTCATGTCGCGTTGATTACGTTGAACAGGCCAGAGGCTCTAAACGCCTTCGATGCGACATTACGCAAAGATCTCCTTGGCGTGGTGGCTAAGGCGTCGGCCGATAGCGATATTCGTGCGGTTGTGATCACTGGGGCCGGGCGTGGTTTTTGTGCCGGCGCAGATATCAAGTCCATCGATGAGGCCATGAATGTCGAAGACGTCCTGAACAGTGAATATGACGCGTTCCTGACGGTCATTCGGACATGTGAAAAGCCTGTGATTGCGGCGATCAACGGGCCTGCGGCTGGTATTGGCATGACATTGGCGCTGTCCTGTGACCTGCGTGTGATGTCGGCGGATGCATATCTGATGAGCGCTTTTGCGAATATCGGATTGGTGCCTGATGGTGGCTTGTCCTGGCTGCTGACCCAGCAGATCGGTTATGCGCGCGCTTATGAAGCAGCGATCGAGGCGCAGAAGATAAATGCAGAACGCGCGCTGGAGCTTGGCCTGGTCAATCGGGTCAGGCCTTCAGGGGACGTTCTTGCCGATGCAATGGCGTGGGCGCAGAGTTTGAGCGAGCGCGCGCCAATCGCACTGGCGCTGACAAAGCGTGCGTTCCGGGCCGCAAGCGAAACAGATCTCGCTAATGCGGCAGCGCGCGAAGCCATGTTCCAGCGCACTGCGGTCAAATCCGAAGATTGTATCGAAGGGGTCGCGGCTGTCGTTGCCAAGCGTACCCCCAATTTCAAAGGGCGCTAACGGCCATCATTAATAGACGCTGTATGTTGTCATGATCAGCGCTATGAAGCCGCCAAGTGCGAGCCCTGGCCCGAAGGGTGTGGCCGTCGTCGTGCTGACATTCTTGATGCCGCCCGCCTTGGCAATGGTAAAAGCAAGAGTTGTCAGCGCGCCGACAAAGACGACTAGGGGAAGGTACATCCACCCGACCCATGCGCCAATTGCGGATAGGAGTTTCGCATCTCCAAGGCCAAGGCCTTCGTGCCCTCGGACCATGACATAAAGTTTGGAAATGCCCCAAAAGACATAATAGCCAAGCGCACAGCCAAGAATTGCGTACGGCCAGGGAACGATGAGATCAACAGTGTTAAAGGCGATCCCGCCAACAGCTAGGGGAAGGGTGAGGGCGTCCGGCAAAAAGCCCGTTTCCGAATCAATAAATGCGAGGACAATCAGCGTCCAGCCAAACAGCATGCCCAAGACGGCTTCAACCGACATACCAAAACGCCAGGCGCATAGCAGTGCTATGCCCGCGCCCAGGAATTCCACGATTGGGTAGCGTCGTGGGATGGTTGCGCCGCAAGCGCGGCAGGCTCCTTTTTGCAGGAAATAACTGATGATCGGGATCAGTTCGATCGGGGAAAGCTGTTTTCCGCATTCAGGGCAGTATGAACGTGGGCGGGCCAGGTTTCCCCGGTCATCATCGATTAGCGCCCACAAGGAAGGGCCACGATAAATCACGACATTAAGGAAGCTGCCGATAAAAATGCCGACGATGCCCGCTATTGCGTAAAGTCCCCACACCGTTGTGTTCCCTTGGCTATATTATTGGCATGTGAGTTAAACGAGTTCTCGCCATTGGCAATAACTAACTGGTTAATCACCGTTAATTTCTGTCTTGGGGAAACTTGCCGCAAACCGGGCGCAAACCGTGCACTGTGTCTTTATTTCCATGTCGCAAAACTGAAAAAATTAAGTCATTTAGGTGTCATGCAACTGCACTAATCCGCCGGGCGAAAGCGTCGCGTGGGGCGACGACGATCATGTTCGTTCTTAGCGACGATGCGGAGACCAGAAAATGTGCCTTTCGAAAAACACGCGGTTTAAGCTTCTTGTGAGCAGTGCAATTTCGCTGCTCGCGGCGTGCTCAGCAGCAGATGTTGCTTCCCCCGGTTCAACTGGTCCGGTAACGATTGGGGATGGCAATGGCGGTAACGGTGGCGGTAATGGTGGCGGTAATGATGACGCTGTCATGCTCGATTTCGTGCCAGCTGGTGGTTGCCTTGCTGGAACCGTTTCTGACTCCATCACGTCCGGCAACACGACCATAACGGCATGTACAATCTCTAATGCTGGTGCAGGGGGGCCTATCGTCAACGATCTGGACCTTTCCGGTTTGTCGGCCGTTATCATTGATGGGCCAGTTTTCGTGGGTGACGACAATGCCTCTGGCACTGCAGCACCAACGATCAAATTCGCGCCTGGTCAGGTCGTTATTGGTGCTTCTGGTAATGATTATATTGTCATCGCCCGCGGCGCAAAAATTGATGCGCAGGGTACACCGTCGCAGCCCATCATTTTCACAAGCGCAGCCGACATCGCGAGCGCGACAACGGAATCGGAACTTGTTGCTGCCGCAAGTGATGGCGTTTCGGCATCTGGCGCTGATTCGAATGGAGAATGGGGCGGTATCATCATCAATGGTCGTGCACCGATTAATGACTGTAATGATGACAACCAGACTGGCGGTACGGTTGCGTGTGTAAAGTCCGGCGAAGGGGCTTCGGGGCTGTTTGGTGGTGCGAGCGCGAGCGATGACTCTGGTACAATGCGGTATGTTCGTGTTCAGTACGCAGGTTTTCGCGTAAATGACGAAGACGAACTAAACGGCATTACGTTCCAGGGCGTTGGCAGCGCGAGTGATTTTGAATTTATCCAGATCCACAACAATCTCGACGATGGTGTTGAGTGGTTTGGCGGTACAG
>SHAI01000055.1 GCA_004213235.1 Parvularculaceae bacterium | reverse complement strand
GCCATCACAAGTGCCTGCATTGTCATGGTGTTTTCTTCCATGAGATATGCTATGCATGGAGACGAATTGATGACGATCTCATAGGCCAGCCCCTGATAGCCTTTGGAGTACATCATCTGATCGTGGGCGAAGCGCTTGCCGAAAGACCAGTGTTGGTACATGAGCGGCATGCCGTGACTTGAATAGGCGTCCAGCATCTGTTCGGTGGAGATAATTTCAATCTGGTTCGGATAGACATCGAGGCCCAGATCGCCAAGGGCAATGTCTTCGATGGCGTCATAGGCTCGCTTTAAACGATCAAAACTCCATTCGGAATCGGCGAACAGCAGGTTGGGCTTTGCAGCGGCGCGGGTCATGCGGCCACGTCCTTATCCTTTGCGAACAATTCCCGGAAGACAGGGAAGATGTCCTGCGGTCTTGCAATCCGTGTCTGGGCAAAGTGACCAAAGCCCGGCGCAAAGCCCCGATAGGCACGCCATAGTTCTGCGCCAGTGTCCGCGTCTGCGAACACTTCCATCTCCCGCTCATCCAGAATTTCGATATAGGCGTAGTACTGAACGATCGGCATTACCTCTTCGCAGAGAAGTTCCACACAGCGCTTGGCATCGCCGCTCTGGGTGTAGCCATCAGATGCTTGCGCGACATAAATGTTCCACTCGCTCGCAGGGTAGCGATCCTGCTGCACTTCCAGCATTTTCTCAATTGCGGTGGAGACGACAGTGCCCCCGGATTGTCTGGAATAGAAAAACGTCTCTTCATCAACCTCTTCAGCATGGTGAGTATGCCGAATAAAAACGACGTCGACTTGCTCGTACCGGCGTTTTAAGAAGAGATAGAGCAGCATGTAAAACCGTTTGGCGAGGTCTTTTTCCCGCTCGCCCATACTGCCTGAAACATCCATCAAGCAGAACATGACAGCTGCGGTCGTTTTCACAGGTGCGGGCTCGAACGCATTATAGCGAACATCCAGGGGGTCGATATAAGGGGCCCAGCGCCGCCGCGCCTCCATTTCCTGAAGGCGGATAATGAGTGCTTTCTTTTCTGCAATCTCGTTCTCGTCCGGTTGGGAATTCCGCTCCAGCTCGAACAGGCGCTCTTTCAGCTCGTTCATCTCTCTGGTGGAGGGGCGACCAAGGGCCAGGCGCCGCCCATGCGCGTTCCGCATGGTGCGGATGAGGTTGAGATTTGTTGGCGAGCCAGCAACGGTAATGCCAGCGCGCTTATATTGATGGGACGTAATTTCCTTCAGTGACCGCTTGACCAGGTTTGGCAGTTCGAGATCCTCAAAAAAGATATTGAGAAATTCATCCTGCGACAGGGTGAACTGAAACGAATCCTCACCGTCCCCATCATCGCTGGCTTCCTTGCCGCGTCCGCGCCCGCCGTTTTGCGGTGGCTTTTTGATGCGATCGCCTTCGGTGAATTCTTTATTGCCAGGGCTCACCCAGTTGCGCTCCCCGGTTTTCGGGTCGAGGCGAAAGCGGGGTTCCTTCGTCGATTTAGATGGGATGGTGATTTTTTCGCCCCTGTCGAGATCTTTGAGAGATCGATCCCGTAGGGATTTGTTCACCGCGTCTTTAATCTGGGCCTTGGCGCGCTTTAAGAAGCGTTGGCGATTGCCCAGTGATTTCCCTTTCGGGTTTTTCCGGCGGTCGATGAAATGGAAACTGTTCATAGGGTTATTCTTTGCCCGTATCACATTTCTGCATGTTTCCTCATCCTGTTGGTGCGTACCACTTGGTTCGTACTACCAGGACTGTCTCGCGGAAGATCGCCGGGAGTTGACGGCCAGCTCCCTTTTGTTCCTCCGCGACATTCAGCGGCGGGGTGAAACCTAGCCCGCCTTGTTTACCCGCATATACCATTCAACCAGACGGCGGACCTGGCGCGGGGTGTAGCCGCGTTCCGTCATCCGGCTCACGAAATCTTCGTGCTTTTTCTCTGTATCGGAATCTTTTTTCGAGTCGAAAGAAATGACCGGGAGGAGGTCTTCCACCTGGCTGAACATGCGCTTTTCGATGACATTGCGCAGCTTTTGATAGGATGTCCAGGCAGGGTTCTGGCCCTCATTTGCGGCCCTGGCGCGAAGTGCGAACTTCACAACTTCGTTTCGGAAGTCCTTCGGGTTAGCAATGCCCGCGGGTTTTTCGATCTTGGAGAGCTCTGTGTCGAGTGTCCCACGATCGAGAAGTTGTCCGGTATCTGGATCTTTGAAGTCCTGATCTTCAATCCAGGCGTCTGCATAGGAAATATAGCGGTCGAACAAATTCTGTCCGTATTCCGCATAGCTCTCCAGATATGCTTTCTGGATTTCCTTGCCGATAAAGTCCGCATAGCGCGATGACAGTTCTGATTTGATAAAGTCGAGATATTTCTTTTCAACTTCTTCCGGGAACTGTTCGCGCTTGATGGCTGTCTCCAGAACATACATCATATGCACTGGGTCGGCCGCCACTTCGTCGGTGTCAAAATTAAAGGTCTCGGACAGAACTTTATAGGCGAACCGTGTAGAGATCCCGTCCATGCCTTCATCGACGCCGGCGCTATCTTTATATTCCTGTAGCGTCTTTGCCTTCGGGTCGGTGTCTTTCAGCCGTTCGCCGTCATACACCCGTAGTTTCGAATAGAGGTTTGAATTCTCGTGTTCGCGCAGGCGGGTCAGCACCGAGAAGCGGGCCAGCAAGTCGAGTGTGTTTGGCGCGCAGGGGCTGTCTGACAGTTCCGATGAGGCCAATAGTTTGTCGTAGATGCGGCGTTCTTCGGTGACGCGTAATGCATAAGGCACCTTGATCACTGAAATCCGGTCAAGGAAGGCCTCGTTGTTTTTGTTATTGCGGAATGCCTGCCACTCGCTTTCGTTAGAGTGTGCAAGGATGGTCCCCTGAAACGGGATTGGCCCTAATGCTTCGGTGCCGACATAATTGCCTTCCTGTGTCGCGGTGAGCAGAGGGTGCAGCACTTTAATCGGTGCCTTGAACATCTCGACAAATTCAAGAAGGCCCTGGTTTGCACGGCACAGCCCACCTGAATAGGAATAGGCGTCAGTGTCGTCCTGGCTGAAATGTTCCAGTTTGCGGATGTCGACCTTGCCGACCAGTGCAGAAATGTCCTGATTGTTCTCGTCGCCCGGTTCGGTCTTTGATACGGCAATCTGGCGTAATTTCGATGGATACAGACGAACAACTTCGAATTTGGAGATGTCACCGCCAAATTCATCAAGGCGCTTGACTGCCCATGGTGACATCAGGCCGGTAAGGCGGCGGCGTTCTATCCCGTATTTTTCTTCCAGAAGGCCTTTCAGGTCGTCGGACTGAAACAGCCCCAGGGGACTTTCGAAGACTGGCGAAATTTCTCTGCCGGCTTTCAGGACATAGATGGGGTGGACCTCCATCAGGTCTTTCAGACGTTCAGCGAGGGAGGATTTACCGCCGCCGACAGGGCCGAGAAGATAAAGAACCTGGCGCTTTTCTTCCAAGCCCTGAGCTGCGTGACGGAAATAGGAGACAATTCGCTCCACCGTGTCTTCCATGCCGTAAAAGCTATCGAAGGCTTTGTAGCGGCGAATTGTCCGATTAAAGAAGATACGTGATAATTGCGGATCCTTCGATGTATCGATCATCTCCGGCTCGCCGATGGCTGCGACCATCCGCTCAGGCGCTGAGGCGTACAAAATTGGATCATCCCGTGCTGCAAGGAGATAGTCCCGCAAAGACATGGTCTCCTGTTTCACCTTGTTGTAGCTCTCTGCAAAAAGCTCAAATACGTCCAGATTGTCGCCGCTCATGACTTCACCATTACCTTCTGTCTTTTGCTGTTACACTCGCTCTACTCGCTGCCCGTTACTTACCCATTGCGTTTCTAACTAAATATGGTTCGTGCACGTAGATAGTTCAAGGAGCCAATGCTTCGTGCAGAAAATTTCGCTACCCGTGTGCCCGTCCTTAGTGTGTCCGTCCTTAGTATGCCTGTCCTTTGCGTGCCCGTTCTTTTTGGGTCAGACGCTTTCATGTTTTTGCCGCAATGCTGTGGCGTGTTTGTGACGATGACGCGTTGAAAATCGGGAAATTGATCCGTGGTGATCTCCTTTGGCATTGGAAAATGGGCTTTCTCCTGCGCCATGATGTTACGGTCCTCGCCTATGGTGTTCGATAAGTTGTGCGAAGTTGAAGTCGCGAAACATCGAACTCTCTGTTTTTGAACGCTTTTACGTCCCGCCAGTCGTTCGATAAGTTTTTTCAAGGGGCGCAATGGAGTTGCGCCAACCGTGAATTCGCGGCGGCGAAACGCAATGGCGTTCATGTAAATAAATTAACGATACGAACTTTAAAAATTCGTCACCTGAAAGAGTTTTTGACCGAATATTGCGTTGCCCTGGGTGATGGTATTTTTGTTGGCGGAGCGTCACCTTGACGAACTTTTTGGCGGGCTTTGTTTTGGGGGGCGCGGATCTTGTTGCAACGCAGCAGTTCCTGCCCGTGGCAAGCGCCAGCTCGGGTGATTGAATGGTGTGCAATTAGCTGCCGGTCACGCGCTGTCGATCACGCACTGTCGATCACGCACTGCCGGCCCGGATTAAACGGCAATTTGCCGCAAGCTATGTCAGTGGTCATGGGATGCTGATTATAGCGGTGAAACCCGCTCCGAACCCTTAAGGGCGTTCCTTATTGACTTTGGAGAGTCTTGGCCGCCCGTGTGCGCGGGGGCCACGGGCGTGCGTTTGTTCGTACTAACGGATAAGGGACGAGCATCATCAGGGGGCGAACAAAAGTGGGTCGGCACGCCGGCCAAGGCGTGGCGACTGATCTACCCTATTGCGTGTTTTTCAGCCCGAAATAGCTCGATGCGTGGTGCACAACTGGCCGCTAGGCCGTGGCTTCCTGCTTGATCCACGCTTCCAGCGCGGATTTAGGTGCTGCGCCAACCTTGGTCGACTTCAGCTCACCATCCTTGAACACCATCAAGGTCGGGATGCCGCGCACGCCGAACTTGCCCGGCGTTTCGGGGTTCTCGTCGATGTTCACTTTGGCGATGGTGACAGCATCGCCAAATTCCGCGGCAAGTTCCTCAAGCGCTGGCGCGATCTGTTTGCAGGGACCACACCATTCAGCCCAAAAATCGACGATAACCGGCTTGGTGGCATTGACGACGTCGGTTTCAAATGTTGCGTCGGTGACGTTGATCGTGCCCATGGGTCTTGCTCCTGTGGTGCGCCGGCGCGACGTGTCATTCGTGCCGCCGGGCGAGTTATCTGCCTTTTCGATAACATAGGCAGCTCTGCCCGGAGTTCAACCGGAAACGGGCGCGCAAATTGCGCCGACTGGCTTAGTGAAGCCCAGAAAGTCACACGGAAAGGCAGGATTGCTGCACGAACGAAGGTCTCAGCCCTCATGCGCCCGCAAGCTTTTGTGAAATGCGCCGTCAATCAAATCATCTGGCAAGGCGATGAGCTTGGGGGCATAGGTCCACAAGAGCGCTGATTTGACGATAAGGCCAGGCAGGGCGCGACGCACCAGGGCGGCATAGGCCCCCATCTGCGCCAGATAGGCTTGCGGTGTCTCTTCCAGGCGCAGGGGCGGTGGCCTGTTGGTTTTGTAGTCGACGATCAGTACCTCGTCTTGATGCTGAATCAAGCGGTCTATCTGGCCACTGATTTTATATGTTTGTCCGTTGACAGAGATATTGCCAGCCACGGAAACCTCTGCGCGTCCCACGGGCAGGAAGACCGGAGCGAATGCCGGGTCCTTCAATACTGACAGGACTTCATCGCGCCAGATAGCACGGGTTTTGTCCGGCGTTTCAGGGGCAAGCCGCGCCAGTAATCTTTCCGCTGTTTGAGGGCGTTTGTCCTCATCGCACGCGGGAAGCAATTCCAGCAGGCGATGGAGCACCCGGCCACGGAAAAAACCATCGGTGCGTGGGTCGGCCACTGGCGTGATCAATTGGCGGCTTTGCGCGACGATTTCATCACCGCCGCTGGCAAATGCCTCGGTAATATCGGCAAGACGAGAGGGGGAAAGAAGCGTCTTTTCCCGTTCAGATGGGGCAGGCGAGGAAAGATAATCTGCAGGCGGTGTACCCTCGTTGTGGGAGGTAGCTTTTGCTGTGTGTGATTTTGTCCAGACCGGAACCTCACCATATTGAAGCACTGGCAGGCCCCAGAGCTCGCCTGCCTCCAAAGCGGGCAGTTTGCCCATGGCGACACTTGCAATGGCATGCCATGAGCTCTCATGCAGGTCCGCCTTTGTGCCATCGTTCTTGTTCACCACGCCGCAGATATAAAGACGATCCCGTGCGCGTGTCGCCGCTACATAAAGCAGGCGGCGATATTCCTCCAATTGCAGCCGCTTCGTCGTCATCAAGGTTTCTGCCACAATATCTGGCTCGCTATCGCGGATGCGCCAGAAAGGCAGCTGGCGGTCGTCGGTCGGCTGTGTGGTTATGAGCGTGTCGCGGAATCGTGGGCGGCGCTGAGCATCCAGGAGAAAGACAATATCTGCTTCCAGTCCTTTTGATTTGTGTACTGTCATGACGCGCACAACATTATCAGTCTGTTCCGCATCACGGCTGACCTCTGCGCCGGCCTTGGTAATCCAGTCCAGAAACCTCGTGAGGCTGCGCGTCGCGCCCGTTTCATAATCAAGGACGAGGCCAATAAATGCCTCAATGGGCTCGCGCGATGGCGGGCCAAGGCGCGAGATCAGTCGCTCACGCCCTGTTGGTGTACCTGTTTCAAGCAAGTGCGAAAAGAACGCATAAGGACCATCGTGCCGGGCGATACGTCTGGCCGTTTCAATCTCGTCAAGAACCGCCCGCGTGGCGGGGTCAGACTTTGCCCGGGTGCGCAGCGCGTCTAACATGCTCCCCGGCCTGTCATAGGCGAGATCAAACAAATCATCATCAGTGTATTTGAAAAATGGCCCTTTCAAAACTTCCCCAAGCGATAGATCATCCCCTTCAAACAGAACAGCGCGCGCAAAGGACATGAGGTCTTTAACGCCCGGGTCGTCAAGCAGTGACAATTTATCTGCACCGGCCACCGGCACACCGGCGGCTGAAAGCGCCTTGATCATCTCATGAAACAAGGTGCCCCTGCTCTGTACCAGGATCATGATATCCTTGGGCTCAATCGCGCGGGTGCCAGCGCTGTTTGGCGTACCTTCATCGAGCCAGGACCTGATGGTTGATGCAACACGCTGGGTCAGTTTGCGCGGCGGGCTGTCGATGGAGAGCGCATTCATTGGCGCATCCCAGGGACGGAGTTCCGGTTTTTCATCATGGGGGGTGAGCGGCCATAGTTCAACGAAGCCCGCCTGGCCATCCCGGTGGACACCATGGCGAAGGGGGTACTCGGTACTGACGCCGTCGAGAATGTTTTTGTCTTCAAACAGAGCGTCGACAAAATTCAGGATCGGACCGACGGTTCGGAAAGACAGGGAAAGGGGAATGTTTTCGAACGGGGCAGCGGCGGCGATCCGTTTGCCAAGATCCTGTGATTTTTCTGCAAAGAGGGCCGCATCCGCGCCCTGGAAGGAATAGATTGACTGTTTCTGGTCACCGACCGCGAAGAAGGTTCGTGCGGGTCGTTCTTTTTCTTTTGTGTTTTTTCCCGATGATCGAAATACACCGGCACCGGCAAAAAACTCTGTGAGGGGTCCTTCTATAACCTGCCATGCGGCCGGGCTTGTATCTTGTGCTTCGTCAAGCAGGATATGTTCCAGACCTTGATCAAGTTTGTACATCACCCAGGCACTACGGTCATCATCCCCCAACAAGCGGCGCGCGTGGGTGATCAGATCATCGAAATCAAGTGCGGCGTGTTGCCCTTTGAGTTTATCGACGGCCTCGGCCGCACTGCGTACAAGGATGGAAAGGGCGCCGCCCGCTGTGGCCAGATGAGCGCCGCGGACCTGGTCCAGGCCGGACGAGAAGATCTGTTTCAGTCGTGCCTCTGATTCTACAGATTCGGGTGCGGCTTTTTCGGCGGTTTTATCGATTAGTTTTTGGCGAATTGCGCCGCCTTTTGTCAGTAGCACCCCGGCGATCAGGCCAAATTGTTCCGGCCTCGGCGCGCGCATCGCCGCATCTAGTTGCGCGCCAAATCTTGAGGCGTTTTTCCCGCCGGCAAGCAAGGCACTGATTAATCGGCCAAGCCCCGTTTCGATCAACGCTTCCACTGTTGCACGCCCATAAGCTGACGCGGTGCGATGTGGGTCGACATTTAACCAGGCAGATAGTTGATCATGATAATCCGGCGCACTCATGGCCGTGCGCGTGGCGGCTGAGCGTAAACACGTCTCAAGAAGCTGCTTGGCCTGTTCGCCGGTGGTCCCGGTTTGCGCCAGCTGCGACAGGGCGGTGGGCGCACTTTCCTTTCGTAAGGCTATGGCGATGGCTTCAGCATGCAATGCCGCGTTCGCCGCGTCGTCCAATACGCTAAAGCCCGGCGCCACACCTGCCTCCAGGGGGAAACGGTGCAACACATTTTCGCAAAAAGAATGGATCGTCTGGATTTTCAACCCGCCAGGGGTTTCCAGCGCCTGGGCAAAAAGCCGTCTCGCCCGTCCGTAATCGGACGTATCTTGATCAAGGGATGGGTCTAGTTCTATCAGCTTGCCGCGCAAGGTATCATCATCGGCCAGCGCCCATTCACCGAGCATATCGAACAGGCGCTCCGCCATTTCTGCAGCAGCGGCCTTTGTAAAGGTAATGCATAAAATACTGTCCGGGCGCACCCCGGCGAGCAGCAAACGGGCAACCCGGGACGTTAAAACTCGAGTTTTGCCGGAGCCGGCATTGGCGGAGACGAAGGCGCTGCGTGCGGGGTCGGCGGCCCTTTGTTGGTGTGCAACGGTTTGTCTAAGGGCGTCACTCATGTGTCGTCCTCGCCATTGCCAGCGTTCCATTCCCCGCGCCGTGCCAATGTGTCGTAATCCCCGTAATTATCCGTAAACGCAGGGTGGGGCTGTGATGGATATCCACATGCGATATCATCAAAGGCATTTATCAGTGCGGCGAGCTTTTCCGCGGCATCATCGATTGCGATATTGGCCTCGTCGCCAGATTTATCATCTATCGCCATGCCCGATTTTTTATAATTTAGCATGCGTACGAATTGATAGCTGTTGATCTCCCTTGGGCCGATATCGGGAAAGCCGCCTTGCCGCGCAATCAGGCCAAGTAATTGCAATTGCGGGTTGAAATGTTTTGCCTGGGCGTGGGTGCCGCCAATTGATGTTTTGTAATCGATCAGGGTGACGCCGCCATCGGTATCGAGATCTATTCGATCTGCGCGGCCACGGATCTTGAAGGGCTGTGCCACGCCGGGGGCGTCAATTTCACCGCTGCCTTCCAGAATGGCGGGTGTGCCTTGCCTGCGGCGCTCAGCATCAAAGGCGCAGAACCACTCAAAGCTTGCCGCAAATGCTGGTGCCCATAGGGTCAAATCCGCGTCTTGGCAGCGATAGGCCCTACGGTGTTGCGCCAAGAGTTCGTGTAAGTCGTCCGTCGTGGCCGTCTTTTCGAGCTTTGCCGCGTCTTCATAGATCGCGTGAAGGAGCTGGCCCAGTTCGCGTAGGGAGAAAGTCCCACCCGGATCATCGGCTTTATAAAGCTTCAGAATATCGCGCGCAAAAACGGAATAGGGGTCGCGCAACCATTTTTCGATTCGCGTGACGGACATTTTCCGCGGTCGGGCATCAAGTGGCGGTCTTGGTGCGGGGCGAGCGGATGGTTCCACCTTATCGGGTGTGTCAAGCTGTCTTGCCCAATTGGTGTATTTTGCCGTGACGTCAATATTGCCCTGCGCCGTGGTCAGGATATTCTTTAGTCGGACGAGCCATCGGGACGGGATCGATGGCGAATCGCCGCTCCGCTTTGAACGTGTTAGAAGAACCGATGGGGACGCGGCAAGTTGGGCAAAATCGTGCGCGGCAAGGCCGGTGCGGCGCTCAGGTGAAGGCAATCCGACATTTGCCCGCATGGCGCGGGAAAGAAACGGATCGGTTGGCGGGTCGCCCGGCCAAACACCATCATTAAGCCCAGCGAGGATAATATGATCCGCATGCTGTAAGCGTGCTTCCAGTGGGCCGAGGATGCTGAGGCGCGGATGGGCCGCACTGCGCCGCCGGGTGACGCTAGAGGCGACCAGTGCAGCAAATGCCGCAGGGTAATCCCGTTGCGGCAGGACCATGGCGTTTGCAGCGGCAAGGTCCTCCAACAGATCGCCAATAATTTTGGCACCGGCCTCGCCGTCTTCACCGGCCCACAAGGGTCGGTCCGTATCAGGGGTGTTGCTGGTTGCAATGTGTGTTGCAAGGGTAAGGTGGCGGGTCAGGAATTGCGTCGGGGTCGCGTTGTCCGGCAAGTCATGTGTCGCTTCGTGCATCACCGTAAGGATTGAACGGATGTTTGACCGGTCGGCTTCTCGCAACTTGTCTTGTCGCATCGCGCCTTCGCGCATCTCGCCCTCACGTAACATTGTATTGGCGATGTCTGCCCAGTTCCCCACGGGCTGGGCACCGCGAAAGGAGCGGTCCAATGTGTCGCGTGCGGACTGATATGCGTCGTGGGCCAGTCCGAACAGGGAATTGGGGTGGCGCAGCAGGGCAAGTAATTTGACCGTGTCGCCTGGCGCGCACATGGCCTCTGCGACCAGGTTTAAAAATACACCAAGCCGGCTGGCGGCAAAGGGTGCACCGCTGCTATCGTCAACATGGACGTTCCAGCGTTTCATTTTGGCCGCAACCCGCCTTGCCAGATTTCGGTCTGGCGTTACGAGCATTGCCGTACGGCCCGGGATTTCAAGCGTTTCGCGAAACCGGATGGCGATTGAAGCGGCTTCCAGTTCTTCCGTCTGCGCCTCAATAAGTTCCAGGCCATGGGTTGAATTTTTCAACTCAGGATCACGTGCCTGCGCTGCGAGCGTCAACTGACGCCAGTCATCGGTTGCCTCTGCCGGACGCAACGCAAGTGATAACAGGTCACGCCGGGCGGTTGATGCATTTGTAGAAGGGTGTCCTGGCCATGGCTTAATGTCATCTTGTTTCAAGTTAAGACGTGTCAGGAGCGCTTTTAAACCAGCTTGTGGGTGCGGGTCGTCAATCCGCGCCCAGGCGCGTGGATCCATCGTTTTGTCAAAGCCGGGTAAAATGACCGCGCCCTTCGGCAATGATGCTACAAGGCCCATCAGGTCAGCGACAGATGGCGCACTGCCGGTGGAGCCAGCGATAATTACAGGCGTCGTCGGCGGTGTGTCGCGCCAGCGCGCTGTCAGGGCGCGGATAAGCTGTACGCGACGTATGGCGGGGTCAAGCCGTCCGCGTTCCGCCAAATATGCGGGCCACGCTTGAAGAACAATATCGAGAAATTTGAGCGAGATATCCCAATGGGCCGCGTGTTCTGGCGGGGCGGCATCTTTTATCGCATCGGTATCTATTTCCTCTGTATAAAGCGAATCTAATAACTGGCCCAATTCCCTGGCGGCGAGCAGTGCCGCCTGCCAGTTGCGCTGGCCGGCAAAAGCGGTATCGCGCGCGGCAACCATTTGCGCCAGAATAAGAACCCGCTCCTGGGGTGATACGGCGGGAGGCAGCGTCAGCTCGCTTGCCGCATCATCAAGGGCGTCCAGCTCCGCCGCATCAATATCACCAAGGGTGCGAATGCGCGGCGGAAAGATGGCCGTGTTCTCGCCCGCTGTCGCGGCAAACACGTCCGCCAAGGCGCGGCCTGCGCGCCGGGTCGGGAGAAAGATTTCCGTATCGGCGAGGGAAAGCGGATCTGACCCCAGCGCGCTGGTGAGGCCATGTGCCAGCTCGGACAAGAATGGTTCGCCGGCGCTGATCGAAAAAAAGCGCGGCGATAGGGTGTCAAAAATGGTTTGCTTGCTGACTGTCAACTTTGTTTCCGGTGCATTAACGCGACTTCGAGGATAGCCCGGTGCGCCGGTCGCTGCAAAGCGAAAGCGCCTTTTGCCCGCCGGCGCAGGCGGATGCCGATGAAATGGGGTGGTTAGGTGTGTG
>SHAI01000054.1 GCA_004213235.1 Parvularculaceae bacterium | reverse complement strand
CCATCAAAGCTTCCAATCGCGACCTCATACTCATTGCGGGCATCGATGAGAATTGTTTCGGGATCAGATATCAACGCATTCCAGTCTTCCGGTGCCACATAGGTACCGACATCATTCCGCGCGTCTACATCGACGCCCATTGTAACAATTTCTTTCTTTAAACGGACTTTCATCCGTTTAAAGGGTTTATGTTCGCTTGTGCTTTCCTTGTGTTCAAGCCCGCTGCATCCCGGAAGCGCCCGCAACGCCGCCAGGAGCGCATCCACGCCTGCGCGCGTTCCGGCGATCGTCCCGTTCACACCTTCCGGTGCAAGCAGGATCGATCCGACAACGCCTTGCTCTCCAGCGAGCGCGGCCAATTTTTCTTTATACGCCACAATATCCGGTAGCGTCGTAAACTGATAAAATGCGGCGATTGTGAACATTATTCAGCATTTCAGCTTTGCAAACGCGACAGGGCGGCATTGAGTTTTTCCAACTGCGCGTTATAGCCGGCCCGGCGTTCGCGCTGTTCATCCACGACTTCCGCAGGCGCTTTGTGAACGAACTTGGGGTTGCCAAGCTTCTTATCGATGACGCTGACTTCCTTTTCACATTTTCCCACTTCTTTTTGAAGACGGGCTGCAACCACATCAAGATCAACGGACCCAGCAACATCAAGGATATAAGTCGACCCGCCAGCAACCAGAGCAACACCCTTTGGCGCGCTCGCGCCGTCAATAGTGGCCACAGTTTCAAGGCGCGCCAAACGCTTCACCAACGCGCCATAGGCGCCAAGCCGATCACCTGCCCCGCTGTCGTCTTTTATCAAAAGCATCGGGAACTTCTCCCCCGCCGGCAGGTCAACCGTTTGGCGTACGGAGCGAATTTCAGAGATCAGGTCAATCACCGCATTCATTTCTGCCGCTGCTGCTTTATCCTTGGGCATTGCACCAGCATCAGGCCAAGCCGATACAACAAGCCCCTGCTCATGTGCCCCCGCGCCCCACAATTCTTCGGTAACAAATGGCATGAATGGGTGCAGAAGTTTCAAAATGTGATCTAGCGCCCAGGCTGTGGCCGCTTGAACCTCTGCCTTCTCTGGGCCATCCGCACCCTGGAAGACTGGCTTTGCAAATTCCAGATGCCAATCGCAGAAGACATTCCATGTGAACCGATAAATAGCCGCTGCTGCTTCGTTGAACCGGTAAGATTCTAGCGCCGAGGTGACTTCCTCCGTACAGCGTGCTGTTTCATGGATTATCCACCGGCTCAAAGTACCTTTTGCTGACGATGGATCGAAATCCGGATCGGATTTGCAGCCATTCATTTGGGCAAAACGTGCGGCATTCCAGAGCTTGGTTGAAAAATTTCGATAACCTTCCACGCGTTGGTCGGAAACCCGAATATTCCGGCCTTGCGCTGTCTGAACGGCCAGCGTGAAACGCAGCGCGTCCGCACCGTATTTATCCATTAACTCAAGCGGGTCGACGCCATTGCCCTTGGACTTGGACATTTTCTGGCCTTTTTCATCAACGACCAGACCGTGAATATATACCTCAGGGAACGGCACCTGAGGCGTCCCCTTATCATCCCGGTTGAAATGCAACCCCATCATCATCATCCGCGCGACCCAGAAGAAGATAATATCAAATGCCGTAACAAGAACATTTGTGGGATAGTGCGCCGCAAATACGCCATGATCGGGGTGCTTCTCGCTTAGTGCATCTGGCCAACCAAGGGTTGAAAAAGGCCATAAAGCGGCAGAAAACCACGTATCCAGAACATCTTCATCTCGGGACAGCTCAACATCGCTGTGGTAATGCGCCGCGGCTGCCGCTTTTGCTGCATCCTCTGTTTCTTCCACAAACACATGGCCATCTGGCCCATACCATGCGGGTATTCTGTGTCCCCACCAAAGCTGCCTGGATACACACCAAGGCTCAATATTTCGCATCCACTGAAAATATGTCTTTGAGTAGTTTTCCGGAACAAATTTTGTCCGCCCATCTTCAACAGCGGCAATAGCCTCCTTGGCGAGTTCACCAGCATCCACATACCATTGATCAGTCAGCATTGGTTCAATCACAACGTCAGAGCGTTCACCAAAAGGCTGCATGATTTTCTTGTCTTCAACCCGTATCATCAAACCTTTTTCATCGATCTCTTCAACAACATTCTGACGGGCATCGAAGCGGTCCAGACCGCGATATCGCGCTGGCACATACTCGTCATGACGCATGCATGCCTTTTCATCCATCAGGATGTACATTGGAATTTTGTTGCGCTTGGCGACCTGGTAATCGTTGAAATCATGAGCTCCGGTAATCTTTACAGCACCGGAACCAAATTCCGGGTCCGGATATTCATCCGTAATGATCGGAATAAGGCGCCCCTTACCATCATTGTCTTCACCAACAGGGATGTGACACCGCTTCCCGACAATCGGCGCATAGCGCTTATCATCGGGATGCACCGCAACGGCACCGTCACCAAGCATGGTTTCAGGCCGCGTTGTCGCAATGGAAATATAGTCGCGGGTTTCCCACTCGGTCGCATTACCATCTTCATCAAACGCGACTGGAAACTCGTAGGTTTCTCCATTTTCAAGCGGATATTTAAAATGCCAGAAATGTCCGTTGACTTCCTTGTTCTCAACCTCAAGGTCGGAAATTGCAGTTTCAAATTTCGGATCCCAGTTAACGAGCCGCTTATCACGATAAATGAGGCCTTCACGATAAAGCTGTACAAAGACTTTCAGAACCGCGCTTGAAAGTCCTTCATCCATGGTGAAGCGTTCGCGCGACCAGTCACACGACGCACCAAGCCGGCGCAGCTGATTTAGAATTGCGCCGCCGCTTTCTGCCTTCCAGGCCCATACTTGATCAACAAACGCGTCACGCCCCATGGACCGGCGATCTTGATTGCCGCTTTCGGCAAGCTGTCGCTCGACCACCATTTGTGTTGCAATACCAGCATGGTCCATCCCCGGTTGCCACAGCACGCGCCGCCCCCGCATCCGGTGAAACCGGCACAACACATCTTGAAGCGTATTGTTGAGGGCGTGCCCCGTGTGCAATGAGCCGGTCACGTTTGGCGGCGGGATGACGATTGTGAACGGCACACCGTCACCGTTGGGCTTAAAGGCACCAGACATCTCCCAGGCCTCATACAGGCGTGCCTCAACAGCGGCAGGGTCAAATTGCTTTTCAAGCATGGATGAACGCTTTCAGATCTAAAATTGAATTTTGCGACGGCTTATACCTGATCCATCGCGCCGCCTAAAGCGTCCAGACACGATTTGCGCCGTCAATAAGCCGCTGATGCGCTGCTAATGCATTTTGTCCGCATTTTTTGCGTGCCACCAGCCATCATGATCGCATTTTCTAACCAACAAAAAAGGCGGCTCGAATCACGAACCGCCTTCCCTCACAGATTTCAACCCGAGATTATCGAGCGCGCCGCGCTATTCGCGTCACCTCGTCCTGGACCTTATCTTCCACAATTTGCGGCAGGTTTTCGTCGAGCCACTCCTTCATGAGGGGGCGCAGAAGGTCAGTAACCAAATCTTCAAGGGTCTTTTCGCTTTGCCCGGAGATTCGGATCGACTGATTTAGCGATTTGAATGCATCTTCCGCCACAGCCGCGGGGATGTCGTCCAAAACACCCTGCACATTGCTATCGGAAGCAACGCCAGACGTGACAACACCAAGAGCGTCATTTAAAGCCGCGCGACTAACGGACGTTTCCGTTTGCGGCGGCAATGTCTTTGCTATCCCCGGCGTGTCTGTCCCGGGTGTGTTTGTCCCGGGTGTGTTTGTCCCGGGCGTGCCCTCTTTTGCGGAAGGCACCGCGAGCTTTGACAGCGTGAATGCAGACGGCTGCGCCTCGTTGTCAGCGCTCAGGTTCTGCGCCTCGCCAGCGGCAGTGTCTGGGACATCACTTTGGGATGTCTGCGAATCAACTTTTGACTCAATGTCCACCCGCCCCAGGGGTCGGCCAGGTGTCGGGCGCTTTTCAGCCGGCGACGCATCATAAGAAAACGCATCGCGCACCGTATCAGCTTCTTCTGCCTCGTCCCCAAAAGACGCAGGTGACAACTCTTCAGGCGCAGGCTCACCCACCTGATCTTCATCAGAGATAATGCGCTTTATGGAAGCAAGGATTTCTTCCATGCTCGGTTCAGCTTGGGCGCTCGCCATAATGTTGCTCGCTTTTTTGTTTCGTCAGGAAACATGCTTGGCTTTCGCCCCATAGGGGGAACGCGAAAAGCCTAGAGTTCATAATCCATGATTCGGGTCATCGCCCCTATACGGCACCAGGCGTGTATTCTGCCAAAAGCCCGGTGTACCGGGGAATATCATGGAATAATAGAAGGTTATTTTTCCACATCAGCATCATGGTTGGTGCGCGCGACCGTTTCGATGGTCAGCAATCCCGTCCCTGAAAGCAGCGAAAAAAGCGCGACATGGGCATCGCGCGTTGCATTCGCTAACGCCACTTCAGCGTTCAGATATTCCTGCTCTGCATTCAGGACGTCAAGGGTTGTCCGTGCGCCGAGTTGCGCCTCACGGAGCACCCCCTGCAATGCAAGTTCATTGGCTTCGCGTTGAGCTTTTGCCGAGACTATATTCGCGTTAGCGGCCTGAAGCTGTTCCCAAGCACTTGTAACAATAGCTTGCGTGCGCCGCTCAGCCTCTTCTACTCGGCGGCGATCCGCATCGTTCAACGCCCGCGCTTCGCGCACCCGCGAGAAATTCAATCCGCCCTGAAAGATTGGAATCGTCGCACGCACGCCATAGGAAAACTGCTCGTCCGTTGCCGTAAACGCGCTTGGTTCGTCCGAATACTGATAGGTTGAAGTAAGAGCGACATCCGGCGTGAACACACTCTTGGCGATAGCAATCTGCTTTCTGGAGCTTTCTTCATTTGCCCGCGCGGCAAGCACCGGCGGTGCCAATATCGCCGCTTGGGCCAGTGCAGCTTCCCGGCTTTCCGGTACCGGCGGCAAGGGCGGGTTGTCGTCCAGTGTGCCGGGTAGTCCGCCGGTTAATTCGGCAAAACGGGCCCGAGAGATGGACAGGGATGCCTGGCTTGTCGTTAGTTGTGCGCGTGCACCGGCAAGTCGCGCAGCGGCCTGTGCCAGATCCGTTCGTGTCAGCTCGCCAACATCAAAGCGAAGCTGCGCCTCTTTTTGCTGACTCACGAGAACATCGACATTATTCACATTTGCTTTGTACACACCGCTATCACGAACAACGTCGAAATAAGCCGTCGCCACCTGCAACAACACATCCTGTTCAACAGCAGCCAATTGCGCACCGCCAGCGCGAACACGCGCCGCAGCCTGGCGGATCTGATTCACATTGCGAAAACCATTGAACAAGGTGAGTTGCCCTTGAACCTGGGTCGTCAGGGGTGAAAAGTCCGCTTCTGTCGGGAATGGAATATCGGGCGAAGCGAAAGTCGTTGTCGTCTCAACATTCTGATAGCTGCCGGCTGCAGAAATCTGCGGCAAGGCGTTTGCCCAGGCTTGCGCCTTCAACTCGCCGGTTGCGCGCTGGCGGGCGCGCTCTGCATGAATTGTCGGGTTGGTTTCAAATGCGCGCAACAGAACCTGATCGAGGCTTTCAGACGCGAATGCGGGTACGATCCCGCAAATGACCGCGAACGTCGCGGCGCAAAAGCGCGTTAAAAAATGGCGTTCAGCCATAAAATCCCCTCCACCGCGCCGGTTTAAAAGGCCACGCGGCCGCTGTTAACATCCCTTGCGCCTGAACACTCAAATCGGTCCGAATTGAACAATTTCAAGTGTGTTTGTACACCTGCGTCAAAATACGAACGTCGGCGCGCGCGCAAATTCCGGAATGACATGCCGAGCTTGGGCGTCGAAATGATACTTTTGCGTAAACGTATCGCTGGTGCGGACAAATGTTACGCCGCGCGAAACGCCGTCCGAGCGCAAAATGGTCGCCAGTCGGCCGCCAACCTTTAATTGATCCAATAGCGCTTGGGGCGTTTCCTCGATGACGTGCGCCACCAAAATGAGGTCGTAAGGCCCCTGCCCGCCCGCCGCGGTTATGGGATTACCCGTCACCACCGCGGCGTTTGAAACCTCCGCCGCTTCTAGGGTCGCTTCGGCCTTGTTCGTCGCTGCCTCATCAGCTTCCGTTGCAACAACCATCTCGACGAGCCGCGATAGGACAGCGGAAGAATACCCGCCGCCACAGGCAACATCTAACGCAATATCGGTCGTGGCCGGACGCGCAGCACTCAAAAGTTTTGCAAAATCGCGCGCTGTAATAAGTGTCCTGCCCTCAGAAATCGGCAACTCACGCTCAACATATGCCTGCGAGCGCCATTTGGCTGGCAAAAATGCCTCCCGCGGGACAGTGCCCAGAGCATTAATGATTTCTAATGATGTGACATCATTCGGCCGAACCTGGTTATCGACCATTCGCCGTCTTGCGACTTCAAACTCCATTCCAGCTCACCTCACATCTATTCAGCGACACCTTTTCCGCGGCGCTTTTTCCGCAGCGTCTTTTTCCGCAGCGTCTTGTTCCGCGGTGCCTATTCCGCCGCACCTATGCCTCAACGTCTGCTGTGCGCGTTCCGCGCACGCCGGGGAAGTTAGTTCCCATGGACAGGTGACGTTTTTGTCAACTTAGCCGTACCAAGCTGTTCCAAGTCCCGGCATACCCATCACCGCGAGCCATCGCAATGCGCATTATTCAGCATTATTTCAATAAATTTGCATTTTGCCCTGGGCATTTGCGCATAAGAGTGTGCGCTTGCTCATATTCACCGTTGCACAGCGGCCCAGGGACAACATTACCACATGCTTTAGCGCGTTGGATGGAATTTGGGTTTCGGCCAGCGAAAGATCGTATTGGGCCCTCGACAATTGTCACAACGATGCGGTATGCGCTTCTGGCTTCGTCGAAAACAAGGGCCTGCCTGCAGGCACTTAAAATACTTGAATTTTTTTCAGGGTGCCGTGGCGGAGTGGTTACGCACCAGCCTGCAAAGCTGAGTACCCCGGTTCGATTCCGGGCGGCACCTCCACCAGCAACCGATCCGCTACCCTCTGCGCTGGTAAAAAACATGCATTACAACGAAAACCGCCGGGATAACGAAAACCGTTAGAGATTGCGGATGTCGTTTGGGACTTTCATGAACCCGACACACAATTGAGTTGGCCGGCACCACCGCATCACGCAACACAGGCCCGGTCAGACCAATTCGACTGAAAACAACGCCCTCAAGTCATATTTACAAAGGTCCAATGGTGATATTGCGACGTAACGGTCTTGGAAGTAACGTTTTTGCTTGCGGATATCTGGGAGGCAGCCTTCTCAATTCAACGGTTATCTCGCCATCGAACCGGTACGCCAAAACGGCAGGCGAGAAAATAACAGTGAGCAAAATATAAGTTAATCCAACCGTTAACATTCTCGGTTAATTTTTCGGGAAACCCGCCCGTCGCACTTCCAGAACCGGTCGTCGCTTTCGCATTGCGCGAACCAGGCGATTGGGACATCGATAGCTTTGCTTGTCTAGAGAGGGACGTTTTAATGCGTCAAACCATTTCGAAAATGCTCGTGCGCAAACGTAGCGTTCTGCTGGTTTTCCTGCTGTCGACGTCATGCGCCTCGATGGACCAAGACTTGCTCGACGCGCGTTTGCCGGAAACGCCGGAAACCTGGTCTGCGCCGGAAGCGTCAACCGGTGTGCCTGTTGGCAATTGGGTCGCAGCATTTCAGGACAATCGTCTGGAAGAGCTGATCGGCGAGGCAACGCTACGCAACAATAATCTTCTGGCATCTGCTGCAAATCTGGACGCCGCACGCCAGGCGCACCGCCGGGCATTTGCCGCACTATTGCCAACGCTCGATGCGAACCCAAGCGTCAGCCGAAGTGCATTCGTGCAGGACCCCGCGTTCGCCGCACAGATTGGCGGCTCGGGCATTGATGTTAGCGACGTGCGGGTACAGGATCTTGAAGATCAGTTTGGCGTTGATCTCGATGGCGACGGTGCCCCGGACGTTCTTGATCAAAACGGCGACGGGATTTTTGAACCGATTCCAAATCGCCGGAGTTATGTGAATAACTTCTTACTTAACGCGCAGATCCGTTGGGAAATAGACCTTTGGGGGCGCTTGCGTGATACAAATAGCGCCGCGCAGCGCGATGCTGCTGCGAGCCTTGCGGACTACAAGGCCGCCCGATTATCTCTTGCGGCCAACGTCGCACAAACCTGGTTCACATTAATCGAAGCCCGCCAACAGCGCGAACTGGCTGAACGCGATGTTGAAGCGCGCGAGCGCAACCTCAAAGTCACAAGCCGGCGCTATGAACGCGGGGTCGCATCAAGCCTCGATGTTCGTTTGGCACAAAGCCAAGTCGGATCAAGCCGTGCATCGCTGGCGCAACGTCAGCGTACGGAAAAGGAATCGGGTCGTCGATTAGAGGTCCTGCTTGGCCGCTACCCTGGTGCGGAACTGGAAGCCGCGGCGGCATTGCCAGACTTGCCTGCCCTACCCGATGCTGGGGCCCCATCGGAAATTTTAACCCGCCGCCCTGATATCATTGCAGCAGAAATGCGTATGGAAGCAGCGGGCTTGCGTGCCCGCGCCGCGCGCAAGCGAATATTGCCGACGCTGACTTTGTCATCGCGCCTGTCAACCAGCGGTCCCGATCTGGAAGACGTGCTCGATCCGGAACGTCTGGCAGGTAATATTGCTGCAGGCCTTTTCCAGCCATTGTTCCGTGGCGGGGAAATCCAGGCAAACTCCCGCCAGCAACGCGCAATCGCCGAACAAAGGCTTTTGACCTATGCGCAAACAGTCCTGGAAGCGTTTGAAGAAACAGAGAACGCCTTAGCAGCTGAAAACTACCTGGCCTTGCAAGAAGATGCGCTCAAACTCGCATTTGACGAAGCCGCTGCTGCAGAAAAGCTCACCGAGCGACGCTACGCGAACGGTGCAGCGTCGATTTTTAACCTCTTGGACGCTCAAACACGGCGCATTTCCACGGAAAGTTCCTATATCAGTGCGAAACGACAACGGGTTTCGAACCGGGTGGTTCTCTACCTGGCCATTGGCGGGAATTTTATTACCGAGCAGGAGTTGCGCCTTGCGCGGGATAAACAAGTTGATAGCGCATTGCGCGGAACCCGAACGGGAAAAGCGCTTCCTGTTGCCGTTAGGGCATTGACCGGAGAATAGCTATGTTTCGAAAGTTGGCTACCGTATTTGGTACTCTGGGAATTTTTGTAGGGGGCATCATGCTTATTGGCCTGATGTCCGCAGCGCGTCCGGACGTGGAGCGCAGCGAACCGGAAAACACGCCGCCGACGGTGTTCTTCCAGACCGCCGTTCGTGAGAGCGTCCGGCTGGACGTCACGGCACAGGGTGAAGTTCGGCCGCGTACTGATATTGTCTTGACGGCTGAAGTTGCCGGCCGGGTCATCAAAACCTCCAACAAGTTTGTTAATGGCGGGGCATTTGAAGAAAATGATGTCCTGGTTGAAATTGAACCGGCGGATTACCGGGTTGCTGTTGCGGCGTCACGCGCGCGCCTTGCGCAGGCCCGTGAAGCGTTAAGTCGTGAAGAAGCAGAGGCAGCTCTAGCCGCCAAGGATTATGCGGATCTGGGGCTTGGCGATAATCCGTCAGACCTCACCTTGCGCAAACCACAACTGGCCCAGGCGCGCGCGAACTTTGAAGCGGCGCGCGCAGACCTTCAATCTGCGGAATTAAACCTCGCCCGGACAAAAGTTCGCGCCCCTTTCAAAGGCCGCGTTCGCGAACGCATCGCCGGTCCTGGCCAATACATCGGCCCGGGGGGGCAACTCGGCAGGGTATTCTCCACCGACATTGCAGAAATCCGCCTCCCGCTTACCGACGCTGATCTGGCAAAATTGGGCCTGCCTATTGCCTTCGTGGCAAGTGAGAAAAACGCTGGCCCGAAAGTACAATTATCGGCGATTGTAGCCGGTCAATCCCGACAATGGGTCGGTCATATCGAGCGGACCGACGGTGCAATCGATCCGACAACCCGCCAAATTTCTGCCATTGCCGTTGTGGAAGACCCTTATGGCGCAGCCGCTGATAATGGCGCACCACTGACGATCGGCCTGTTCGTTGAAGCGATTATCGAGGGACGCCCCTATGCGCAGGCAATCGTTCTACCGCGTGCGTCACTTTATGGCCGCGATACCGCATTTGTCATTGAACGCGATGGCCGCCTGTCGAAGCGCACAGTGAATGTTATTACATCTGACCGTGATACCATCACGATCGCTGGCGGCATTCTACCGGGCGAACGCGTCGTGACATCGCCGCTGCGCGGTGCAGGTGACGGCGACGAGGTGACGGCGCAAGAACGGGTAGAAGAGGCCTCTTCTACCCCGACGGTCGCCCCGACGGTCGCTAAGGTTTCCGCAGATGGAGATAAGCTGTGACGGGATTAATCGGCTGGTGGGCGCGCAACTCCGTTGCCGCTAATCTACTTATGATCGCCTGCTTTATCGCTGGCGGCTTGGCATTCATAAATCTGGATCGCGAACTGAACCCATCGGCGACCTTTACGGGCGCAACGATCTCAATGGGATGGCCAGGTGCGTCACCTCGCGAAGTCGAAGAGCAGTTGATCCTGCGGATTGAAGAAGCGCTCGACGGTATCGATGGCCTGGAGCATATCGATTCAATCGCACGCGAAGGCAGTGCCCGGGTTAACGTAGAAGGAGACGACAGGATCGACGCCACACGTTTCCTCAATGAGGTCAAAAACCGCGTCGACGGTATTTCGAATTTTCCCGCTGATGCTTTTCCACCGATTGTTTCCCAATGGCGTAATCGCAATCCCGGCGCGTTTATGGGGCTTGCAGGCAGCCTCGAGCCAAAAGAACTCAACCGCCTGGCGCGCGAAATTCGCAAAGAAATCTCGCAATTACCAAACGGCTCTTCTGTTGTTGAAATCCAGGGGATCGTCAATGAAGAAGTATCCATTGAGGTTTCAGAAGAAGCACTGCAGCGCTACGGGCTGACCCTTGGTGATGTAGCCATGGCAATCCGCGGCTCATCGGCCAATATCGCCGGCGGGCAGGTCCGCACCGAGACAGGCAATTTACAAATCGCCGCAAGATCTCTGGCCGATTCGGAAGAAGAGTTTGAGCGCATCGTCGTAAGACAAAACCCAGATGGCGGCGTCATCCGCGTACGCGACGTTGCAACAGTGATCGACGGGTTTGAGGAAACGCGCCAGATCCAGACACTGAACGGTAAAACTGCGCTGTCAATTAGTGTCTATGCACCAGAAAGCAGTAACATCACCAAGCTGTCAGCGGCGATCAACAAATATGTTGACAAAAAAAACAAAGAACTGAGTGGCGATACAGAAATTTTCATTTGGTTCGACGCGGCTGAACCATTCAACGGACAGCTCAACCTGGTTGGCTCAAACGCCATCTTCGGCCTGTTTCTTGTTCTCCTCGTGCTGATGCTATTCTTACGCCCGGCTGTGGCATGGTGGGTCTCTGTCGGTATCGCAGTGTCGTTCATGGGCGCATTCATCCTGATGCCCGCTACGGGTGTGACGCTGAACTTCCTGTCGATTTTTGGTTTCCTCTTGGTGATCGGGGTCGTCGTCGACGATGCAATCATCGTTGGTGAGAGTATTCACAATGAAGTTGAAGCCGGCGAGCGTGAAGGCGTTGACGCGGCAATCTTTGGTACACAGCTTGTTATCAAGCCAGTTTTTTTCGCTGTTTTGACAACGATGATTGCATTCTCGCCATGGCTCTTCATCGGCGGCGGCGCAGCCCAGTTTACCCGTCAGATTAGCCTGACCATCATCTTCGCCCTGACATTTTCGCTGATCGAAGCATTTTTCATTCTTCCCGCGCACCTCTCGCACATGAAACCGCAAAACAAGGATAGCTGGTTTTACAAACTGCAAAGAGGGTTTGCGGAGGGTATTCTTAATTTCGCAAACAGATTTTACCGCCCCTTGATTAAAGTCGCACTGCGTTTGCGTTACTTCACTGTCGCAATATTCCTAGTCGGCTTCATGCTTGCAGTCGCTCTGCTGGCCCAGGGGTGGATCGGCTTCAAATTCCTCCCGGAAATTCAAGGCACATTTATTCAGGTCAATGT
>SHAI01000053.1 GCA_004213235.1 Parvularculaceae bacterium | reverse complement strand
GTTGATGAAAAATATGCCAGCGACATATATGCAGATGATCGAAACGGCAGAAATTGTCAGTGATCGGTATGGTGTTTCCCGCGAGCAGCAGGATGAATATGCGTTGAGGTCGCAGCAGCGCACTCATGCTGCGCAGCAGGCGGGCAAGTTTGATGATGAGATTGTGCCACTTCCATCCACGATGATCCGTGTCAATAAGGAAACCGGCGAGAAAACAGAGGTTGAGCTGGCCCTTGAAAAAGATGAGGGAAATCGTCCGGAAACCACGCTGGAAGGGCTTTCAGGTCTAAAGCCTGTTTTCAAAGGCGGGCAGGTCATTCAAGAAGGCAAGTACATCACCGCAGGCAATGCCTCGCAGCTTTCCGACGGCGCGTCGGCGGCGGTCCTGATGGAAGCGAAGGAGGCGGAGAAACGGGGACTTCAGCCCCTTGGTATATATCGCGGTGTCGCCGTTGCCGGGACGCACCCGGATGAAATGGGTATCGGTCCTGTTTATGCCGTTCCAAAACTGCTGGAGAAAAATGGCCTTAAAATGGATGATATCGGCTTGTGGGAGCTGAATGAGGCGTTTGCGGTGCAGGTGCTTTATTGTCGCGACAGGCTGGGCATCCCCGATGAACTGTTGAACGTCAATGGCGGCGCAATTTCCATTGGCCACCCATATGGCATGTCCGGCGCGCGCATGGTCGGTCATGCTTTGATTGAAGGCAAGCGGCGCGGCGCGAAATATGTTGTTTGCACGATGTGTGTTGGCGGCGGTATGGGCGCGGCGGGCCTTTTCGAAGTCGCGTAATTGCGTCACTCAGTATAAATCACTATACGGAATAATATGGCCGATCGGAAAAATCCGGTCGGCCATTAGCGTGAATGGCCAGGGTTGGCCACTGACGCGGAAGCGCGGGCTTGCCCCTTTGCGCGGTGGCGCGGATTTGGCGGCGTTGGATTTTAAAAGTTCAAACAGATATCAGAACAGCCATTGTTCTTTGAAGCTAACGCCCTTGGCTGCGTCGAAGTGGGCTGCGCCGCGGCGCTTTTCGATTTTGAACGCGGCTTGCTGGAACGCATTATATGTCGGGCTGTCGATCCTATCGACGGCCATAAAGCGCCCCTTGGCACCGTCATGGCGTACTTCCAGTTCAATATAGCCATGGCTGGAGCCAGATAGATAGCGTACGGATTTATTTTTCTGATTGGTCAGGAGTGAATATGCAGCACCCTTGCCGCCAAGAAATTCCGGCCGATAGGGGGAAGGGGATGTCACTGACGCGACGCCAAGCTCTACGCCCATATGTGCCCCGTCCCTGGCGGTCAGGTCGTTTGCCCACCATGTGTGCGTGTCGCCGGTCAGCACAATCATGCCTTCAGCCGCGGTTTCCTTGGCCAGATCGTAAAAGCGTTCCCGGGCGGCAGGATAGCCGTCCCAAGCGTCCAGATTGGCGGGCAGGCCGAGTTTGGAGAACGCTACGAAAGCGCGCGCCTGGTCCCATTGCTGTTCGAGTGCAACAAGCTCCTCTTCACTCACATGCGGGTTTAAATCAGGAGCGGTAACATCGGCCATGATTACCTGATTGGCGATGAGTCGCCATGGTTGTTTTTCCGCGCGGGATTTTTCAAATGCCTTGCGCATATAGTCCAATTGCGCCTGCCCCATCATCTCCCTTGACCCATCCCATAGGATATTGTCCCGGAAGTTCGCGATATCCGCTGGCGATTTTAGACTAGGTACGATCTCGTCATATTCAAACTGGCGCGAGCGGGCCATGAGACGCGTTTCAAGAGCCGTCAGTGTCAGGATGTCGCCAAAAGAATACGCTTTGAACAGAGCTTCTCGCGGTCGGCCGGCATTTGGCTCGCGAACTGGCATCCATTCATAATAAGCTTGCAGCGCCGCCGCACGGCGCGCGGACCAGTTGCCTTCGTTCTCCGGCTGGTGGTTTTCTGCGCCTTCTTTCCATGCGTCATTGCTGGTTTCGTGATCGTCCCATATCGCAATCATGGGGTGGGCGGCGTGCATCGCTTGTGCTGATGTATCTGATTTGTACTGAGCATGCCGTTGGCGATATTCGGATAATTGAGTGATTTCTTTAGCCGGTAGATGGGAACGGCCGAGCGCTGCACCGACATCGCCGCCATACCCGTCTGGCCCGTACTCATAGATATAGTCGCCCAGATGCAAGACCGCATGCAGATCGTCGCGCCGGGCGATCTGATCGTACACGTTGAAATAACCAAAGGGATAGTTTGAGCAGGAAACGATGGCAAAGCGCACGGCGTCAACTTCTCCTGCGGGGAGAGTCCGGGTGCGTCCGATTGCTGATGTGGTGCCAGCGGCGGAAAAGCGGTAATAATACTGCTGGCCAGGCTTTAGGCCGCTCGCCACGGCCTTTACAGTGAAGTCGCGATCTGCACCCGTCGTCACCATGCCAGATGCGCTGATGGACGAGAAATCCGCATCGCTTGCCGCTTCCCAGCTGACCTGGATGTTGCTGTCGGCAGATTGAGGGGTGATGCGCGTCCAAAGAATAACGGATGTTGCGTCGGGATCGCCGCTGGCCACGCCATGCTGGAACATGTCTGTCGCGCCTGACGCGAGGGCAGTGAAGGAGGTCATCTTCGGTTTGGTGGCACATGCAGCAGCGCCGCCAAGGAGGGCTGTATGTAAGGCCGTGCGGCGCGTAAATATGGCCATTCTGGCCTCCCTTTCGGTCAGTATATGGCGCGTGCGCCATGGTTGATAATTCGGCGTCAGTTACCGCCTCTTTGCGCCATTAAACTATACGAGTTCGGCGAAACTTTGATGACGGAACGGGTCTTTCGTTTGTAAGTTATTGTTACCGGAATTGTCATCGGGTTCATCAATGATGAGCCGGGTTATTTCAATGCGACTGCCCGCAAACCTTACCGTCAAACCTAGGAACTTGTCAGTACCGGTAAGCCTGGGGAGATGGAAATTCGAACGTCAAAATCGCCCTGTGCGGCGCATTGTGGCATTGCGCGGAAGTTTAAAAGCTGGCTGGTTCAATCAGGTGGCGCGCGGCGTTTGTCGCCCGAATTAGCGCCCGCAGGAAGCGCGGTTCAAGCGTGCGTCAGGTTTTGCGATAAAACCGCTTATTTAGAGGAAATGGCTAAATTTTGCGCTGAAGCATGGCATTTTCTTCTTCGAGTGTCCGCTTATATTGTAATTCATGCTACAATCGTCATAACCGATCCTTCGCTGTGTTGCGCTGCATATAAGCGATTTGTTGCCATGGCGGGGCGTCAATAAGCCTCGCCGGTGATGAGCGCGGTGTCGATAGGGTGCGCGGTGTCGATAAGGTGCACAGTATTGAGAACATGCAAAGCGCTGCCCGTTCAATTTTATCCAGGAGAGCCGTTCGCGAGCCATGTCTGAGAAGATGTTGAGTTTTGTCACCCGTGACAGGAAAACACCGGAGCAGCGACCGGCCGATGAACGGCGCGCAGACTTTGATGAAATCTATCGGGTTTTTGCCGAAGATGCAGCCGCTGCGCAGGCGTCACGTTGCTCGCAATGCGGCGTGCCGTTTTGCCAGGATCATTGCCCGCTTGGAAATGACATCCCGGATTGGCTGCGATTGGTTGCGGAGGATCGCCTGGAGGAGGCTTATGCAGTCTCATCGGCGACCAACAATATGCCCGAGGTGTGCGGGCGAATTTGTCCGCAGGATCGATTATGCGAAGGCTCGTGCGTCATTGAGCAGTCTGGTCACGGCACGGTGACCATCGGGTCAGTCGAGACCTACATTACGGAAAAAGCGTTTGAAAATGGATGGGTCCCGCCTATCCGTCCGGCCAAAGAACGTAGCGAAAGTGTCGGGATCATCGGAGCGGGACCAGCAGGATTGGCGGCTGCGGAAGAGCTGCGCAAAGCTGGCGTGCAGGTACATGTGTATGACCGATATGATCGCGCGGGCGGGCTTTTGATTTACGGTATTCCCAATTTCAAGCTCGAAAAGGATGTGGTTCTCCGCCGAATTGAACGGTTGATCGATGGCGGTGTTGTTTTCCATCAAAACTTTGAGGTCGGACGGGACGCGAGCTTGGCCGACCTGCGCGCGCGCCATACTGCGTTGATCATTGCAACCGGGGTCTACAAGGCCCGCGCGTTGGATTGTCCTATAAGCGAAGACGCCAAAACTGAGGCGGCCTTGTCATTCCTGACGGCATCAAATCGCAAGGGGCTGGGCGATGATGTGCCGGCGTTTGATGATGGTGCGTTAAACGCTGCGGGCAAAAAAGTCGTGGTTATTGGCGGCGGCGATACGGCCATGGACTGTGTTCGCACGGCCGTGCGTCAGGGAGCTGCGGACGTGCGGTGCTTGTATCGGCGTGACAAGGAAAATATGCCTGGCTCCCAGCGGGAAGTAAAAAACGCCGAGGAAGAAGGTGTCCATTTTGAATGGCTTGCCGCACCTAAATCCGTTGGCGCATCCGTGAACGCGATACGCATGCGCCTTGGCGAGGCGGACGATAGCGGGCGCCGTCGGCCGGTCGAAATTCCAAAGTCAAACTTTGCATTGGAATCGGACCTGACCATATCCGCTTTGGGCTTTGAACCAGAACCCATTGGCGAGCTGTTTGGCGCGCCAGAATTACGGATGACCAAACGCGGCACGCTGGCCGTTCATCCCGATACGTTGGAAACATCCCTGCCGGGCGTTTATGCTGCCGGCGATATTGTTCGCGGCGCGTCGCTAGTGGTTTGGGCGATCAGGGATGGCCGGGTCGCGGCGGCGGCGATTATTGAGAAAATCGTTGATGAGGCGCGGCCACTTATGAGAGCCGCGGAATAATAGAAAATCCCGTTCAATTTTTTGGGCTATGAATATGACCGATCCTATTGCGCAAATGCGCGCCAAGAAAGCTATCGCGGCTGAACGCGGTTTGTACGATCCAGCCGAAGAGCGCGACGCTTGCGGTGTTGGCCTGTTAGTATCGTTGAATGGCACATCGCGCCGGGAGATCGTTGATCTTGCGCTGAAATCCCTAAAGGCCGTCTGGCATCGCGGTGCTGTTGACGCAGATGGTAAAACCGGTGACGGCGCTGGCGTGCGCCTCAATGTGCCCCAAGACCTGTTTCGGCAATTTGTGGCGCGTACTGGGCATGATCCGAACCGAAAAGATATAGGCGTTGGACAATTATTCCTGCCACGAACAGATTTTGCTGCGCAAGATGCCGCAAGAGCGATTGTTGAAGCTGAACTGTTGAATGCCGGATTTATTCTGTATGGCTGGCGCCAGGTGCCGGTAGATGCCACTATTTTGGGCGCAAAAGCCAATGCTACCCGCCCCGCCATTGAACAGATTTTGTTCCATGATGCGCAAGATCGCTCCCGCGAGGCGGTTGCGCGGATGCTTTATGCGGTCCGCCGTAAAATCGAGAAGCGCAGCCTCGCTGAAGGTATTCCCGATATCTATGTATGCTCTCTTTCTACGGATGACATTGTTTACAAGGGAATGTTTCTGGCGGAAGCCATAGACGATTTTTACCCTGATTTGCGCAATCAGGATTTCGTATCCCGGGTGGCGATTTTCCATCAACGCTATTCAACCAATACGTTTCCGGAATGGCGTCTGGCACAGCCATTTCGCATGCTCGCGCACAATGGTGAGATCAATACCCTGCGTGGCAATATAAATTGGATGCGCAGCCATGAAATTCGCATGGCGACATCTGCATTCGATGGTGATGCGGCGGAGATGAGCCCAATTGTTCAGCCTGGCGCGTCGGATTCTGCGGCACTTGATCAGGTATATGAATTGATTGTCCGTGCAGGGCGCAATGGGCCGATGGCAAAGTGCCTTTTGACCCCTGAGGCATGGTCGAAGCGATCCGTGGTGATAAAGGAGAGCTGGCGCGCATTATACGAATATTGCAATTCGGTGATGGAACCCTGGGACGGGCCAGCTGCTTTGTCGGCCTATGACGGACGCTGGGCGGTGGCTGCCCTGGACCGCAATGGTTTAAGGCCCATGCGTTATGCGGTGACTTCTGATGATATCTTTGCCGCTGGATCTGAGGCTGGCATGTCGCCCCTGGAGCCGGAAAAGGTCATCAAACGCGGCGCGCTGGAAGCCGGTGGCATGATCGCCTTCGATTTTGAAACAAAAAAGCTCTATGAGCATGACAAGATCATGGATGTTCTGGCCGAGGCGCACCCCTATCAGGCATGGATCGATAATATCGTTGATCTGGAAAAGGCGATAGGTCCGGGGCCGGAAGAACGCATTTTTGATGATGCGGAGCTGATATGTCGTCAGGGTGCAGCGGGTTTTTCCCTGGAAGAACTTGACCTTGTTCTGCGGCCCATGGCGTTGGAAGGAAAAGAGGCGACCGGGTCCATGGGGGATGATACACCTTTGGCCGTCCTGTCGGAGCAATATCGCCCATTGTCGCATTATCTGCGTCAGAAATTCAGCCAGGTTACCAACCCCCCGATTGACCCTTTGCGTGAAGCGCGGGTCATGAGTTTAAACACCAGATTTAAAAATCTCGGCAACATCCTTGCATCTGATGAGACGCAGACGGATGTTTATGTGCTTGAAAGTCCATTTTTGTCGAATGGTATGATGGCGCGGTTTGCCGACTTCGTTGGTGATGCTGCAATCATTGTTGACTGTACCTACCCAGCTGAGGAAGCAAACGGGCGTGGTGGTGCGCTCGCCACTGCACTAGACCGTATCCGGGAAGAGGCGGAAATTGCGGTAAGTCAAGGTGCTCAGCATGTCATCCTCACCGATGATGCGGTGTCTACGGACAGACTTGGCGCGCCAATGATTCTCGCCGCAGCTGCGGTGCACACTCATCTGACCAATGTCGGCAAGCGCGCTTTTTGCTCAATCATTGTCAAGTCGGCGGAGTGTATCGACCCGCATTATACCGCGATGTTGATCTCCGTGGGGGCGACGGCTGTTAATCCCTATCTGGCTTGTGATTCCATTGCGCGGGCGCATGCGCGCGGGGACTATCAAAAACTATCTCTCAATGATGCGGTCTTGAACTATAAACGGGCGATCGAAGCGGGCCTGATGAAGATTTTGGCCAAGAGCGGGATATCGGTCATTTCGTCCTATCGTGGTGGCTGTAATTTTGAAGCACTTGGCATTTCCCGCGCGCTTGCCAAAGAATTGTTTCCCGGAGCACCATCGCGAATAAGTGGTATCGGTCTGCCATTTCTTGAACGCAAGACCCGTGAAGTGCATGCAAAGGCCTTTGAAGGTAATACAGCTTCAGGCGTGCGTCGGTTGCCCGTAGGCGGATTTTATCGCCATCGCCGTCAGGGGGAGCGTCATGCGCTGGAAGCGCAACTGGTTCATGATCTTCAACATGCGGTGCGAACGGAAGATTATGCTTCCTACAAAAGATACGCCGAAGCGGTGAATGGACAGGCCCCGTTCCAATTGCGCGATTTACTGGGTCTGCGTGCTTTGCGCAGCCCGGCGGAAATGAGCGATGTGGAATCGATAAACGCGATCCGCCAGCGTTTTGTAACACCTGGAATGTCCCTGGGGGCATTATCGCCTGAGGCGCATGGTGCGCTGAATATCGCCATGAACCGGATAGGTGCGAAATCTGTATCTGGCGAAGGGGGTGAAGATCCTGATCGCTATACGCCCTCTGGCAATGGAGACAACGCAAATTCTGCGGTAAAACAGATCGCATCCGGACGCTTTGGTGTAACTGCCGAATATCTCAATCAATGCCGTGAGATCGAAATAAAAGTCGCCCAGGGTGCAAAGCCCGGCGAAGGCGGGCAATTGCCGGGGTTTAAAGTAACCGAATTTATCGCGCGTATGCGCCACGCGACGCCTGGCGTCACGTTGATTTCGCCGCCCCCACATCACGATATTTATTCGATCGAGGATCTGGCGCAGCTCATCTATGATTTGAAAAATATCAATCCTGACGCGCGGGTCTGCGTCAAACTGGTTGCTGCTGCCGGGATCGGTCCAATTGCCGCCGGTGTTGCGAAGGCCAATGCCGATGTCATTCTTGTTTCCGGGAATGTCGGCGGTACGGGCGCATCGCCGCTGACGTCAATCAAATTTGCTGGCGGTCCATGGGAGCTGGGCCTGTCTGAGGCCCATCAGGTACTCACGGTCAATAATTTACGGGAAAAAGTAACGCTGAGAACCGATGGCGGTATCCGGACAGGTCGCGATGTGGTGATGGCCGCGATGCTGGGGGCGGAAGAGTTTGGCATTGGGACGATTTCGCTTGTCGCCATGGGCTGTTTGATGGTCCGCCAGTGTCATTCCAACACCTGCCCGGTGGGCGTGTGCACGCAAGACGAGGATTTACGCGAACGCTTCCCCGGACTGCCTGAACACGTCGTTACACTGATGTCGTTTATTGCAGAAGACGTGCGCGAGCAGCTGTCAGGCCTTGGCGTTACATCCCTTGATCAGATTATCGGTCGATCGGATCTGCTCTTTCAGGAGACCCGCGGGGCGCCGGACCTTGATGATCTTGACCTGAATCCCATGCTTACAAGGGTTGATGCTGGTGATGCGCCCGCGCGCTCATCCCGCAAAGGCCGATCAGAGCCAACCCCCACTCTCGACGAACAGATACTGATCGATGCCGCGCCAGTATTTGAGCGCGGGGAAAAAATGCAGCTGACATATGCGGTGCGGAACACGCAGCGGTCTATTGGTGCGCGAACTTCCTCCGCGATTGTCCGCCAGCACGGGCCAAATGGTCTCCCCGCTGACCATCTATCCGTCCGCTTACGGGGTAGTGCCGGTCAGTCTTTGGGGTGTTTCGGTATGACCGGGCTGAAAATCGACCTCCTTGGTGACGCAAACGACTATGTCGGCAAAGGGTTATCCGGCGCGGTGATCGTCATACGTCCGGCAGAGCAGCCGACACATATTGATGGCGATGCCGATGCGATTATCGGCAATACATGTCTTTATGGTGCCACTTCCGGCGCGTTGTTTGCTGCCGGTAGGGCCGGCACCCGTTTCGCGGTGCGCAATTCCGGTGCGGATGCCGTCATTGAGGGCTGCGGGGCAAATGGCTGCGAGTATATGACGGGTGGTCACGTGGTGATCATTGGTCGCGTTGGGGACAATTTCGCCGCCGGCATGACGGGCGGGCGCGCCTTCCTCTATGACCCTCATGGCGACGTTGATGGCCTGGTCAATCCTGACAGTGTGATCATTCGTTCCATGGATGCCAAAGCGTCTGAAAAATGTCGATCGTTACTGATGCGTCATGAAACTGAAACCGGTTCCCCGTGCGCTACCCAGCTCCTGGAGGACTGGCCGGCGGCAGCGACACATTTTGTCGAGATCGTGCCGATCGATATTTTGAAGATCGAGGAGGAAGACACCGCCGCAGCGTGAGCGATGACTTGCCGGAACCGGCTGATGACATTATTTGCAGGCTATGACCCAAGCCCTGCGCATCGCCATTTGCCAGATCGAGCCTGTTGTCGGCGACATTGCCGGTAATGTGTCCCGAATAGATGCCGCGCGCCAGCAGGCCGCCGCGGAAGGTGCTGACCTTGCGGTGTTCTGTGAACTGGTGGTCTGTGGCTATCCGCCCGAGGACCTGGTTCAAAAGCCATCATTTCAGGCGGCGTGCCGCACGGCGGTGGAAGATCTCGCAGCTCGGACCGCTGATGGCGGGCCGGCCATGATTATTGGCGCGCCGTGGCGTGAGGGGGAGGCGCTTTATAACTGCGCCTTCCTTCTTGATGATGGTGAGATCAAGGAGACCGTCCGGAAGGTGCGGTTGCCGAATTATGGCGTGTTTGATGAGCCAAGGCGGTTCACGCCCGGTACTGATTTTCCAATGCCGGTTGCCTTCCGGGGGTCGAAAATAGGATTGATGGTCTGCGAAGACATGTGGATCGCCGGGGCAGGGGAGCACCTTGCCGCGCAGGGGGCTGATTTCTTCATCGTGCCCCATGGCTCTCCCTATCGCGATACGGCCCTTGATGAACGCACCAGCATTGCGCGCGAACGGGTACAGGCAACGGGTCTTCCACTGTTATTTGTCAATCAGTTGGCTGGTCAGGACGAGGTTGTCTTCGACGGGGCGGCGTTTGTGATGAATGCTGATGGTGAGGTCATCCATCGTGCCGCACAGTTTTCGCCGGGGCTGTTCATGACCGAGTGGGCGCAGGCTAATGGAAAATGGCAGTGCACGGATGGCCCATCGGAAACCTGGTATGCACGCGAGGAGCAGACATATCGCGCCGTTACCCTCGGCGTGCGTGATTATGTTGAAAAGAACCGGTTTCCAGGTGTAGTTATCGGCCTTTCTGGCGGTGTTGATTCGGCGCTGACCGCAGCCATTGCAGTTGATGCGCTCGGCCCTGATCGGGTGCGTTGTGTGATGATGCCTTCTCGTTACACATCGACGGAAAGCCTGGAAGATGCGCTTGCCTGCGCGAAAGCGTTGGGGGTTGATTATCAGTCCATAGATATTGAACCTGCGGTCAGTGCGTTTGATGCCATGCTTGCGCCAGCCTTTACCGGGCGAAAAGCTGATACAACGGAAGAAAACATCCAGTCGCGTATTCGCGGGATGATCTTGATGGCCCTGTCGAACAAATTCGGCGATATGGTTTTGACCACTGGCAATAAGTCAGAAATGTCGGTCGGTTATGCGACGCTCTATGGCGATATGAACGGTGGATATAATCCGCTTAAAGATATTTACAAAATGGATGTCTTCAGCCTTTGCCGATGGCGCAATGGTGCGGATGTGCCTGGCCTGCTCGGTCGAAAAGGCGAGGTCATCCCGCAGCGTATCATAACCAAGCCGCCTTCTGCAGAACTGCGTGAAGACCAGAAAGATGCCGACACGCTGCCGCCATATGATATTCTGGACGGCATTCTCTCGCGCCTGGTTGAAAAGGAAATGTCAGTGCGTGACATCGTTGCCGCCGGTTTCGATGAAGCGGCGGTGCGCCGGATTGAACATCTTTTATATATTGCCGAGTACAAGCGTCGCCAGGCCCCGCCTGGGCCGAAAGTGACCAGGGTGAACTTTGGCCGCGATCGGCGGTATCCAATTACCAATGGATGGCGTGATCGCAGCTAATTTACGGTCTTCTTCGGCTTGCGCGTTTGACGCCGCGACAGCGACAGCGTAACCAACGGCGCTTATTGCGCGTCCGCAGGTGACGCATTGATCAGGTTGAAAACCCATGTCCGTTTCTGTTCGTTTTGCTCCATCGCCGACCGGTAAACTCCATGTCGGGAATGTGCGCGCTGCTCTTTGGAATTGGTTGTTCGCGCGCAAGTCGGGCGGCAAGTTTATTCTCCGCATTGATGATACTGACCAGGAACGCTCCACCGCGGAATATGAAGACGGCATCCGCCAGGACCTGGAATGGCTTGGGCTTAGCTGGGACGAGACGTTTCGTCAGTCGGCCCGGTTTGGCGAATATGATGCAGTGGCCGACCAGCTCAAGGCCGACGGGCTTCTCTATCCGTGTTACGAAACGCCGGAAGAATTAGAACGAAAACGGCGCCTGCAAAGGGCGCGCGGCCTGCCGCCCGTTTATGATCGTGCGGCATTGGCGCTTTCGGCTGAAGAGATTTCGGTTCTGGAATCGGAAGGTCGGCGGCCCCATTGGCGGTTCAAGCTTTCGCGCAAGGAAATCAAATGGGACGATCTCATCCGCGGGGAGACAAGTGTTGATACCGCTAATGTTTCTGATCCGGTATTGATCCGGGCTGATGGCGTTTATCTTTATACGCTGCCCAGCTGTGTCGATGATGTGGATTATGGTATCTCACACGTTATTCGCGGTGAGGACCATGTCACGAATACGGCAGTTCAGATCGAGCTGTTCGAGGTATTAACGAAATTGCGCGGTAAGGGATCGGTTCCTCATTTTGCGCACCATTCTCTGCTCGTTGGCGCAGACGGCGCCGGGCTTTCCAAACGTTTTGGAAGCCTGTCGATTGAGGCCATGCGCGCGGATGGCCTTGAAGCTGCCGCGGTGACCAGTTTATTGGCGCGCCTTGGGACATCTTTGCCCATTGAAGCGATTGATGCCCTGCCTTTGCTGGCGGAGGGATTTTCATTTGGTGCCGTCGGCCGTGCGCCCGCTCGGTTTGATGAAAAAGATCTCACGGCACTCAATGCGAAACTTCTCCATGATATGCCCTTTGGCGCGGCGGC
>SHAI01000052.1 GCA_004213235.1 Parvularculaceae bacterium | reverse complement strand
TCAGCATCATTGGCCGCCGCTACCGGAAATTGGAAATCGATATAAACATTACCGCGAGATTGTTGATGTCGTGGATGCTATCTCAGCGGGGCTTTTAGGGATGGTCGGGGCCAAGCCCCAATTGCGGTATGCGGAGGAAACCAATGTTCCTCTCGCAAAAGATCGATATTGGCGATGTGACAGTCAAGAGATGACGGATGAACTGACCCCCGATATTTTCTTGAGATTTCATCAAAGCACGGTCGAACAAGATTTTCCACCAACTGGCAAAACGGGGGATATCGCTACTTACGTCGCTTATGCGGTCATGGGTAATTTCCGTCAGTCGCCTGTGTATCTATTGTTTGTAAAAGATGTGCTGGCCATATTGCGGGGCGAGCATAAAGAAATCCCCCGTCAATATCAGGAGCTGGTTTATCGTCAGCTCTCCGTGTCGCCGGATGAAGCTGTGGAGTTGCTTGCCGTTGGCAAATTTTCCAAATTCTCGGCCCGCGCGGATCGATTCAACCTTGAAGCAACCAGTATGCCGTCACCAAAGCCGATTTTGAGCTTTGCAAATGGTGATGAGGATGACCCAACCATGTCATTCGATCCCGGGCGTGTTTGGCCGAGTACTGAGGCGTCAGCGCAGACCCGGCACGCAATTATCGCCCTGCGGCGTTCTATCGCCCTTGCCGGGAAGTCTCTCGCTTATGAGGTGACCCCTAAGCGACGGGATGTTTTGATTATCGATAATCAGCGCGTGATGGTCGCGCGCAGGGAGGATTCGCCAAACAGCATTTTTTCGATCGGAGCAATTTGGGCCGATAATTGGGCGGCATTCTTCCCAGAGCTTAAGGGGCGTTGGATGCGGCAAATCGCCGGCTATTATTGTTCAGACAGGGCGGGTTCGCGCACTGCTGGTACATCGGTGTCTGAGGGAACGGATGGGCCTATCAATGTTGCGCCGCTGCCGAAGTCACCGGAGCAGCCTGACGAGACCGGCAAGGACGAATCGACTTAAAAACGATGTAAACGCTGTAGTTGGCAATGCAAAAGCATGCTGCAAACTGCCAAGCTCTTAAACTAGTTTGGTTACGGACTTATTTTATAGGTTGCCGTCGCGCATCTATACGGAGCGAACTTATGGGAAAGAAAATCATTTTGGCCGTGCTTGGTGTTATGATGGCAGCGGCATGCTCCACAAATCCATATACCGGCGAGCGCCGGGTCAGCCGGGTCGCAACCAGCGGTGCGGGAGGCGCGGCAGCTGGTGCAGCGGCCGGTGCCGTGCTCGGTGAGATAATTGGCGACCGAGCAGGTAAGGGCGCTGCCATTGGTGCTGCTGTGGGTGCTGCAGCGGGCATCGGTATTGGTGCCTATCAGGAACGTCAGGCAGAAAAATTGCGTGAGCGGCTCGCGTCGACAGGCGTTAGCGTCACCCGGCGCGGGGATAATATCGTTCTCAACATGCCGTCAGAAATTACGTTTGGCGTTGATCAGGATGGCATTCAGCCTGCCTTTTACGACACGCTAAATAGTGTTGCGATTGTGTTGGGTGAATTTGACAAAACGACGATCAGCGTCCTCGGACACGCCGACTCAAATGGTGCTGCTTCCTACAATCAGGCGCTTTCCGAACGACGGGCGCAAACGGTTGCAAACTATCTGGCAGGCCAGGGCGTTGCACCGCAGCGTTTAAATGCCGTCGGATTTGGCGAGTCCCGGCCGATTGCGGACAATCGTAGCGTTTCCGGGCGTTCATTGAATCGCCGCGTGGAGGTACTGATCGACCCGGTCGAGAGCGCCTTTTCTCGATAACGCTCATCCCAGAAACGAAGCGTAAAAGGGCGCGTGAATTGCACCCTTTCTAATACGCTGTATCGGCAATTTAAGCGGTATCCTGTCCCTACCCCGACACCGCTTAAAGCCTTTAGAAACCTTGTTGTCCTACAAAGGTGATCACGGCCATCGATTCCGAGAATCGACGATGAGCCGCTGCGACATTTATCTTCAGCGCATTTTCAAGTGTGCACGGCGCGTGCGCCCTTGAAAGGGGTCGAAAGGACATTCGTGTGACCAATCTATTGCGTCGCTTTGCCGGCAGTTCAGAAGAGCAGGAACACCACGTAAAGCCAGTTTCTTCCGAAGCGTTTGTGCCGAGTGAGTCTAAAATCAACACGATGCTTGTTGGTGCTGGCACCATCCATGACGATGATTTTGAAGTGCTTGAACGGGTGAAAGATGCAATCGATGCCCAACGCATCGACCTTTATCTGCAGCCGATTGTGAGCCTGCCGCAAAGAAAGCCGCGTTATTACGAAGCATTTTCGCGTTTGCGCGATGCGGACGGGCGGATTTTACGCCCGGCAAGCTATATTGAAGCGGCAGAGCGGGCGAACCGTATCGGTCTTATCGATAATTTGATCTTGACGCAGTGCATTCATGCTATCCGCACTTATGGCGAGCGCGCACCACAACTGGTCGTGTTTTGTAATATTTCGCCGGCAACGTTGTTTGATTCTGAATTCTTTGCCCAGTTCACAAGCTTCCTGGAAGAAAATCGTGACCTCGCCTCGCGGCTCATTTTCGAATTGACCTATCCATCAATGTTCATGATGCATCCGCGTGTGGAACGTAACATCCAACACATTGCAGAGATTGGGTTTTCGTTCTCCGTGGATCACTTGCATTCTCTGGATCTGGATTGGAACATGCTTGAAAACCGAAATTTCCGGTTTGTGAAAGCGAGTGTCCAGACATTAATGGCCGGGTCGCGTGATGATAGTGATGCCACACGATCAGAACGTGTGCGTGAATTTCAGAAGCGTCTTGCAGATTCAGGCATCGATCTGATTGCTGAGAAATTGGAGCGCCCTAGTGATTTGCCCGGAATTATTTCCGTCGGCCTTGATTTCGGCCAGGGCCATATGTTTGGGGCACCACGCCCGGCAGAGGATTATCTGCAGGCAATTAACGCGCATTCCGCTTGACGAAACGCACCCTGACGGCCTACCGCTTCGCCCATGAATGAACCGTTAGAGTTAGACCGGGTTGGCGATATAGCCGCAAATTATGACGCCCTTCTTTGTGATGCCTGGGGTGTCATTCATAATGGGCGCGCGCTCTTTGATGGTGCGGCGGAATTTTTGCAGACCTTCCGCGCCGAACGCGGTCCGGTGATTATCCTCACGAATGCGCCAAAGCCCAGTGATGTTATTCCAGGACAGCTAGATCGCCTCGGTCTGCCGCGCGACGCTTATGATAGAGTAGTCACGTCGGGAGATGCAACGCGTGCGGAGATTGCCAAGTGCGCGTCTGGCGTGGCCCATCGCATTGGTTGGGACTCAGATGAAGTCCTCTATGCTGGTATCGATGTGACATTCGGTCCGCTTTGCGATGCGGATTTTATCGTATGCACCGGTCTGGCTGACGAATCCGGATACAATCCAGAATATTATCGGCCCTTGCTGGAGGCACCGGCAAAAGCTGGTAAGGATATGATTTGTGCCAATCCTGACATTGTCGTGAACTGGCGCGGACAACTCATTTACTGCGCTGGTGCTGTCGCGCAGATATATGAGCAGATGGGGGGGCACGTCATCTATGCTGGCAAGCCACACCCGGCCGTGTACGAATTAGCTTTCGATGCGATTACTGAAGAAGCCGGCGTTCGAATTCCGCCCGACCGAATTCTCGCAATCGGAGATGGCGCAAATACGGATATTCTTGGCGCAAACCGGCAAAACGTCGATGCGATATATATTACGGGGGCAGGCGGTGTTCATGGTGGTGCGGACGACGGCACGTCAATCAAGGACGCTTTGCACAAATTTGGTGCCCATGCGATGGCCCACGCGCAGAGGCTGACATGGTAATCGGAGGATACGAACCAAAGGGTGTCGTCGCCGCGCTTGGTAATTTTGACGGCGTGCATATAGGTCATCAAAAACTGTTTGAATGCGTCAAAGATCTTGCTGCCGAGCATGGTGCGCCGTCCGGCGCGGTTGTGTTTGATCCGCACCCGCGGCGCTTTTTTCGACCTGACGATCCACCTTTTCTCCTCAGTCAACCGGATGATCGTGACTGTTTCATTCGTGAATGCGGGTTAGTTCACGTCTTCCGGCTCGGTTTTAATCGTGAACTTGCGTCCATGTCGCCGGAAGCTTTCGTACAAGATGTCTTGAAACAGCGCCTTGGACTTGCCGGCGTTGTAACCGGCGATGAATTCCGGTTCGGTGCGGGCCGTGCTGGCGATTCTGATGTGCTCACCAAACTATGTCGTCAATCGGGTATTTCGTACCGGGCTGTTACGCCCATAACCGCTGAAATGGTGGATGAAAAAATCGGGTCCAGCGGCGTGCGTGACGCCCTGAAGCGAGGTGATGTGAAAGCGGCATGTCAAATGCTCGCGCGCCCATGGCAAGTTACCGGCCAGGTTGAAGTTGGGCAGAGAATAGGCAGGACGATTGGTTTTCCGACTGCGAACATTCGGCTTGGCGATGTTATACATCCACGAAATGGCGTCTATGCAGTCCGTGTCAAGATTGACGGGGAGGCGCAGTACCGCCAAGGCGTTGCCAACTTCGGTCGTAAACCGACGTTAGGAGATCATGCGCCATTGTTGGAAACGCATATTCTCGATTTCGACGGTGATTTGTATGACCGTCGACTGGAGATCGCATTTATCGACTTTCTCCGTGATGAGCGTAAATTTGACGGCCTTGATTCCCTAAAGGCGCAGATTACGAATGATCGAGATGCGGCACGGCAGGTGTTGGTAGAACTTTAATCGGCAAGGTGTTGCTGGCTGTCCGCTGGCGTAATGGTTCGCCCCTCTGCTTCCAGTATTACAATAAACGCTGCAAGCGTTTCCCGGGCTTCTGCTGCTTGTGCCTTCAGCTTTGGGATATCCGCCGTGTAGCGTTCGATTTCGCGGCGGTGATATTCAACATCTTGGCGTGCTGCATAGCGCTCTCCGCCAGAGAGGTAAGGATCTTCATATCGGCTTGTGGCAGTGGCCAGGCTGTTTTCGTGGCGCTCCAGCGCCCTTTTTGCACGACGATGATTTTCCTTTGTGCGGTCTGCTGTTTTGGTGTGATGGCGAAGTTGTCGTCCCTGCTCAAAATCCGACAGAAAAGCATTTTCCAACCCCGGTGCGCAGGCATCACCAAAATCCTCGCCGCGAAGCCCCGCGGTAAATGCTCCCTCTGGCGCACAGTAGGTTAGCAGGCCCTTTTCATAGCCATCAAAATAGACCGAGGCGTTGATCGGTGCATTTTCTTTTTCGCATTTCTTGGCGTGATCTTCGAAACGCGTTTTCTTTTCGCCAGCGATCCCGTCCCGCCGTCCGATATCGTGCCAGTCCATGTCCAAACAAGAGATTGTCACGCCATCTGATGCACAGCCAATGGCGAAAAGGGACACGATCGCGGCGTGAATTATACCGCTGTATCCCCTTTGTGAGTTGGATCGTTTTGAAAACATGACAAGTTTGCTCACTAGGCCTAAACCTTGCTTTACTGTACTGGAGATTTCCCCTTTTAGGAAACCTCTTGTCCGCAGGTTATGCAAATTAAAATAGGTTGAAGGGCGATGACGAGTTTTATGGCGAGAGTTTTATGCCTGATCGCTTGATGTGTTGGGGGGTATTAACAACCCGTTTTGCGTCTTTGCGCCAGCGTAGTGGCCTTTCTGCCATTATTTTTTCAGTTACGCTTTCTGGTTTCGCTGGTGCAGCGACGGTCGATACGGCGATGGCTGGCGCGCCGGAAATTTCCGTTGAAAATGGCGTGACCCAAAATGCGCAGGCCGCCATCCATAATGCGCAGGTTGCGCGGCCGGCCAGTGGTCTTAGTCGCCATGTACGGGATGTGCCGGCACAGGTGGAACCCATTGCGCCCCGTTCATCCGCGACCCCACCGGCCAGCGTTTCGCCTTATGCGCCTCAGCATTTTGTGAGCATTTCACGTCGTGCCAGGCGCGACAGGTACGATAACCCTCGCGGGGGTGGGTATTATTGGCGACCTGGATATCGCCCGCGTTATGATGCCGGTCCGCATTTCGGGCGCCGTGTTGTGCGCGCTGGATTTTATGGGCCAGTGGTTCTGGGCCCCCGGCATTATGGTCGGCGTTTTCACGGACCCCGGCACCGGTATCGCCGGGGTTTGACCAGGGAAGAAGCGGCTGTCATCGCCGCTGGCATTTTTGGCGGTGTTATTCTGATCGACCGTTTTCTTGAGGAAAGTCGTCGCCCAGTGCAAGCCTATCCAGTGAGCCCCTATTATGACCCTAACTACCGGTCGGGTCGGAGCGATGATTGGCGCACATTGGAGGCAGAGCAGCGCCGCCTCGGCGTAGCACAGCGCGATTTTGACAGGGTTTCTCCGTTTAATGGCGACGATCTGGAAACGGATCTCTTTGGAGGGGCACGAGGGGCACCCTATCGGATCGCTTTTCGAGATTGTGCAATGGAGACCCGCGCTGCAGCCCTCGACGATGGTGTGAGCGTGACATTACCGTCGGTGCCGACAAAGGTCACATCACTGGGAGGCGGGGCGTATCGCATGGTCGCTGATTTTATGGCGGAAAACCGTGATGGCGCGCTTGTTCGGCGCAATATGCAGTGCGATGCCGATGATCGGGGTGTCTTGCGGCTTGAAATCACACCATAAAATTTGCGTTGGGCTAATGACCGCAACACCAATGCATGCTACCGAACTCGCTATGAGAGACGTGAACCACATCTTTATGTCGCCGGCCGCGCTACGAATTAGCCGCCCGGCCTGACAGCCGGCGTCGACGAGCTTTTTCTTGACGCAGGCTGCGGGACCGGGTTTCACCTTCAACCATAGTTTCATCTGCGCGCCTGCTGGACTGCATCAGGTTGCGCCCCGTTAAGCGAGACATCTGATATGTCTGATACATCCGCGCCGACAGCGCGAGACTATAAAGATAGTTTGTTCCTGCCTGAGACGGACTTCCCCATGCGGGCGGGGCTGCCCAAAAAAGAGCCAGTTCTGCTCAAAAAATGGGCTGAGCAAGGCCTCTACCAAAAAATGCGCGAGGATGCGCGCGACCGTCCGCCGTTTGTACTCCATGATGGCCCGCCATACGCCAATGGCCATATTCACATTGGTACGGCGCTGACAAAGATTTTGAAGGACATGATTGTCCGTTCAAAGCAGATGGCAGGGTTCAACGCCAATTTCGTCCCGGGGTGGGATTGTCATGGTCTGCCCATTGAATGGAAGGTCGAAGAGGAATTCAGGTCCAAGGGGCGCATGAAACGCGATGTGCCGTCATCGGAGTTTCGTGCCGCATGTCGCGCGGATGCTCAAAAATGGCTGGATGTTCAGCGCGAGGAATTTTGCCGTCTTGGGGGCGAGGGGGATTGGGCAAACCCCTACACAACGATGGCCTTTCAGTCCGAAGCGACTATCGCGCGCGAGCTTTTGAAATTCCGAGATCTTGGTTTGCTTTATCGCGGGGCAAAGCCGGTTATGTGGAGTCCGGTTGAGCAAACAGCGCTTGCTGAAGCTGAAATCGAATATCATGATCATCAGTCAACAACCATTTGGGTGAAGTTTCCGATATCGGCTCTTGGAGATCTGTCTGGCGAGGGGCCGGCGGGCATGTCGCGCGATCAGTTTCGCGAGTTTGTTCAGGGCGCATCGGTCGTGATCTGGACAACAACGCCATGGACGATCCCCGGGAACCGCGCAATCTGTTACGGCCCATCGCTCTCCTATGGCCTTTATGAGGTCACCGCGATGAAGTCAGACCTTGACTTCGAACCATGGTCAAAACCCGGTGACAAACTCATCATTGGCGATGCGCTGGCCGAAAGCGTGCGTGAGGCGGGATTGATTGAGAGCTGGACACGCCTCGGTGATGTGCCACCGGCCCATCTGGAAAATGTTAAATGCGCGCATCCCCTGCAAGGACTGGAAGGTGGTTATCAGTTCGATGTGCCGCTGCTGAGCGGTGATCATGTCACGGATGAAGCGGGGACCGGCTTTGTTCATACCGCACCTGGTCATGGTGCGGAGGACTATGAAGCATGGTTGGCACACGGCCTGTCGACAGAAGACATTCCGTATACCGTTGATGAATTTGGTGCTTATACCAAGGAAGCACCCGGCTTTGAGGGTAGGCATATCCTGGTCCTGGACGGAAAGAAGAAAGGTAAAGACGCTGACGCAAACAAATCGGTCATTGAAGCACTGATAGATTCTGGCAGGCTTATTGCGCGCGGCCGATTGAAGCATTCCTATCCGCATTCCTGGCGGTCGCGGGCACCGGTGATTTTCCGGAACACGCTGCAATGGTTTATCGCGCTTGATCGCCCCACGGCAAATGGCAAAACCCTGCGTGAAAATGCGCTTGCTGCAATAGATGAAACTGCCTTCACCCCGCCGCAGGGACGCAATCGGCTTCGCTCGATGGTGGAAGGACGTCCGGATTGGCTGATTTCCCGTCAACGCGCATGGGGCGTGCCGTTGACGATATTTGTTCACAAGGAAACGACGGAAATTCTGGCCGATTCAGCGGTAGACGAACGAATTTTAACCGCAATCAGAGAAAGCGGCGCTGATGCATGGTTCGATACGCCAGCAAATGAATTTCTCGGTTCGGATTATAATGCCGATGATTACGAGAAGATCACTGATATACTCGATGTTTGGTTTGATTCAGGCACGACCCACGCTTTCGTACTTGAAAACCGCGATGACCTGAACTGGCCGGCGGATATCTATTGCGAGGGATCAGACCAGCATCGCGGCTGGTTTCAGTCGTCCCTGCTGGAGAGTTGCGGCACGCGCGGCCGTGCTCCTTACAAGCACATCATCACCAATGGCTTTGTTGTCGGCGAAGACGGCCGCAAAATGTCGAAGTCTCTTGGTAATGTGGTCGCGCCCGATGAGATAACGAAGCAATATGGTGCAGAGATTATCCGCATTTGGGTCGCCGCAGGTGATTATACGGAAGATCCCCGCATCGGGAAGGAAATCATCGATTCAGCGGTGGATTCATACCGTAAGCTTCGAAATACGATCCGGTATCTCCTCGGTGCACTGAAGGGATATACAGATGCCGAAGAGCTGCCTGTATCGCAGATGCCAGAGCTGGAGCGCTATATCCTTCATCGCCTCGCCGAATTGGATGTCGAGGTGCGTGCAGCTTATGACAAGTTTGACTTCAAAGCTGTCTGGCGAAAAGTCCTGGATTTTGCGTCTATGGATTTGTCGGCGTTCTTTCTTGATATCCGTAAAGACAGTCTGTACTGCGATCATGAAAACGACACCCGTCGGCGCGCGGTACGTACTGTCATGAATGCCTGTTTTGACCGCCTGTCAGCATGGTTGGCACCGATTTGCGTGTTCACCATGGAGGAGGCGTGGATGGACCGCCATGGCGCAGATGCTGCGTCTGTCCATTTGCGCCAGTTTCCATTAACGCCGTCAGACTGGAAGGATGACGCGCTAGCAGCTGACTGGGCACAACTTCGGCGCATTCGTCGCGTGGTCACTGGTGCATTGGAAATTGAACGTCGGGAGAAGCGGATAGGCGCGAGTCTGGAAGCATCACCTACGGTTTACCTTCAAAGTGCTGAGGATCGTGCATTGATTGAGGGGCGTGACCTTTCAGAACTTTTCATCACCAGTAGCGTAACCGTTGAGGCTGGTGAGGGGCCGGTTGATGCCTTCCGACTGGAGGATGTTGCCGGCGTTGCTGCGACGGCACCGAAGGTCGAGGCCGCAAAATGTGAGCGGTGCTGGCGTTATACCGGCGATGTTGGAAAGGGCGTTCACCCGCTTTTATGCCTTAGATGTTGCGACGTTGTCGATCGACAAGATGCGGTAGGCGGATGACCGTCGAGAGTGTGAAACTGGCCACCCTCCAGTGGTGGCGTGAGGCAAGGAGCAACCGATTGTTCTGGATGGCGATTATTGTTGCCATCCTGGTTGCATGCTTGGATCAGGCGTCAAAAATAATCATTGTGCATGTGGTTGATTTGCCAGGGCGTGCAGTTCCATGTGCAAGGGCTCCAGCCTATTTGTGTGCTCAAATCCCGGTCGCGCCAATCTTTGACCTTACCTTTGTTAAAAATTATGGCGCGAGTTTCGGGATGCTGGCCGGTGGTCTCGCCTCGCGCATTTTTCTGTCGCTCCTATCGATCACGATTGTCATCGGGCTCGGCGTTTGGCTGGGCGGTCTGCATCGGCGCGTTGCTGCGAGCGGGGTTGGGTTTATCCTTGGCGGGGCTTTGGGAAATCTTTATGACCGAATTGCCTATGGTTATGTCGTGGATTTTCTTGATTTTTCTGGCCTTTATTTCCCCTGGGTGTTCAATGTGGCCGATGCTGCGATCAATGTCGGCGTCGGTCTTTTACTGTTAGACGCTTGGCTAACCCGGGAAAAAGGTGCACCTAACGCATCGAACGGATAACGACTTGTCACACGCCCCCGTGCAGCGCTATTGTCGGGCTTCGGGGGCGACTAAAAATTTGTCTAGATGGAGCAATGTCCATGACGGTTCGCCGCCGCTTAATTTCATCGATTATTCTTCTGACGGGGGCCGTCGCGCTTTCCGGTTGTGCTGGCCTGGGTAAGGCACTGGGGGACGGTAAAAACCCGCCAGATGAATTTGCCATCGCGACCAAAGCGCCTTTGGTTGTGCCGCCGGATTATTCACTGACGCCGCCAAGACCGGGCGAAGCGCGCCCGCAGGAAATGTCCGCGTCGGATCGCGCGCGGCAAGTGTTGCTTGGTGATACAAGTGCCGCGCCACCGAGCATCGGCGAGCAGGTTCTTCTTCAGCGGTCCGGTGCCCTGGCATCGGACTCCAATATTCGTGCACTCCTGGCCGTCGAAAACGGGGGGCGCGCTGAAAAGGATGCTGGTCTCGCCAACCAATTGATGTTTTGGGAATTTTTTGGTGACGATGTCGACGACACTCAAGCTCCATTGCGGGTGGATAATCCCGAAGAGTGGTTAGAAGCGCGTCAGCGCGCAATTGAAGCGGTAATCGGTGAAGAGGATCAGGTCGAGATAAAGAAGGACAAAGCACTCGGCTTGCCGGGCGTATTTTAATCCGGCGCGGACAGTGTCTGTTCTCTCTTTCCCCATCTTCCCTGTTTGGGCTCATCGCGGCGGGCGAATCGCGGTGTCGTTCCGTCCATTATGGCCAAGTCTGAGATAAACGTGACAGATGCGCGGCAAATCCGCCGCTTGCCGGCAACAGCCGTCAATCAGATTGCTGCCGGCGAGGTCATTGAGCGACCTGCCGCAGCCGTGAAAGAGCTTGTCGAAAACAGCCTTGATGCTGGTGCCACCGAGATTGAGATCGATATCCGCAATGGTGGCAAAGCCTCATTCCGGGTGGCGGATAACGGCCATGGTATGACGGCGGGCGATCTTGCCCTGGCGGTGGAGCGTCATGCCACGTCGAAATTGGCACCTGACGCCGCTGGTCGGTACGATCTCACCGATATTGCGACCCTTGGCTTTCGCGGCGAAGCATTGCCGTCAATCGGGTCTGCGGCGCGTCTCGATATTGTCTCACGGGCGGCTGGCGCGTCAGAAGCTTATGAGCTGTCAGTTCATGGCGGCGAAGTTGGTGCCCCGCGACCGGCAAGTTTTGGCGGTTTTGGTACGCGCATTGATGTCAGCGATCTGTTTTACGCAACGCCTGCCCGTCTTAAATTCCTGAAGTCCGATAAAGCGGAAACCGCCGCGGTGGCCGAAGCCGTGCGGCGTTTGGCGATGTCGCATCCCGCAACGGCTTTTACCCTCACATCCAATGGGCGCAAACTCCTCGATTTTCGGCCGCAGACTGACGATGAGGCTGGTTGGTTGAAGCGGGTCGCCGCAATCATTGGGCGCGATTTTGAAGCGAACGCCCTGCCGCTGGATGCACGCCGGGATGGTGCGCAACTTAAAGGCTATGCGGCGGTGCCGACGTTCAATCGCGGTTTGCCGGACAAACAGTTTCTATTTGTTAACGGGCGGCCGGTCCGCGACAAGCTGATTGTTGGTGCGGTGCGCGGTGCCTATTCGGATTTTCTGGCCCGGGATCGGCACCCCGCTGTCGTACTTTTCCTGTCCATTGATGCGCAGGAAGTGGACGTCAATGTCCACCCGGCGAAGACCGAAGTTCGATTTCGTGATTCAGGGTCGGTGCGTGGGCTGATTATAGGCGCTTTACGTCATGCATTAGCTGAGGCCGGCC